>CALCGJ010000070.1 GCA_937900965.1 uncultured Bacteroidota bacterium
GGGTATTCAGCTTCAGTAAGAGCAGGAGCTACATGAGAGAACTGACTGAAGTCATTGGATGCACCATACTCACCACCTACATATACAGGAGGATCCCCGGCTGTCGTAAAATAAAACTCCAGTCTGGGATCAGCCAGGTCGTTCATCACATCAATGAATGTATTGGCACCAACAAAGTCATTTCTGCCGCTTTTAACCAGGTTCTCGTTAACCGGGTTGTTATTGGGCTGAGAACTTATGTACCAGAACAAAGCGTTGTCGGCATTAGACATAATCACTTTATCGGCAGCCTCAGCAACAGTAGTGGCAGCCAGGGCATTATCGGCATCAGCCAGAACCATGCCCATCCTTAGTTTCAGGGAATTGGCAAATTTATACCATTGTGCTACATTGCCGTGATACATATTGTCTGCACTCCCAAAACTAGCCTGGGCCTGGTCCATATCTAAAATTGCCTTATTAAGCCTGGTAATCAGGTCTTTGTAAATAGTAAGGCCATCGTCGTATGCAGGTAACAGAATATCCGGATCCAATGCCTGGGTATAGGGGACATTTCCAAACGTTTCAACGAGTACACTGTATCCATAGACAGTCATTACCTCAACAATAGCAAGTTTGTTTGTAAGGACCGCCGGAGCATCACCTGGCAGGGTTCCGGTTTCTGCGAGTACTTTTGCAGATTCCTTCAGGTTCATCAGAACATCCCTGTAGAGAATATTCCAGAAATTACCTGGAATCGGCCGGGAGGTGATATCATAGTTGGACTCATCAGTATATGTAGTTTCAGTCCAATACTGAACATACAACCGGAAATTGTTTCGGTTAACATTAGGTGTGGTTATTCCGTTGGCAACAGCCAACTGGGCTCCGGTAAATAATGATTCTCCCGGAACGGTAGCTGGATCCTTTATGTTTTGATTTAATTCATCCAATTTGTTACAGGATGAAAACAAAAGGAAGATTATTAGAATTGCTAATATATTTTTCATATCTCTTTATATTAGAAGGTGAATCTTAAATTCAGACTAAAATCTCGGGTTGTTGGCAGTGACCCGGTTGAATACCCCTGCAGGTTCCCGGCTCCCAATCCTGATTCAGGATCGGCGTGGGGAAGGTTCTTAAACATGATCCATACATTCGAGGCAACAGCTGTTATTGTGATGCCCGTAATGAACGTTTTTGCAAGGGCTTTGGCAGGAATGTTATAAGATAAAGAGATGTGCCGTAGTTTGACAAAGCTCGCATCATAAACGAACGCTTTGTTCGGAAGTCCTCTTCTATAACCGAAAGCGCCATAGTTGGCGGCTGCTATCCTGGTTGTATTAACATTACCGTCAGGGTTAACACCTTCATTGATAAATCCACCGCTGTTTGAAGCATAACCGCTTGTTGGGTCGCCCGGTGTGTTATATGTAATGGGGTCTCTGACAGGGTTGCCCAGGTCATTTGTATAGGCAGTCTCTTCGTACAAACCGGTCGCCAATCCATAATACAAGTCAAGCGAGAAGATGTCTCCTCCTTTTTGGAAATCGATCAAGAAGCCGAGTGACCAGTTTTTGAAGGTGAAGGTATTCATGAAACCACCGGTCCAATCCGGGTTTACGTTTCCGATCACATTATCAGAAGTAGATGTTTTCAGATATTGTCCGTTTGCCGGATCAATAACTTTTTCACCTGAAGCATCATGATAAATATAATCTGTACCGTAGATTACACCGTAGGGCTGTCCAACCATAGCATTGATGGTAACTCCTCCCTGGAATCTTCCCAGCTGAAGGTTATCAACACCATCAAGCAGGCTAACGACTTCATTTTTGTTTGCAGCCCAGTTCAATGCCACATTCCATTGGAAATTTTTGGTTTTCACCGGAGTTGCATTGAGCGCCAGCTCGACACCGGAGTTTTTAATCTCACCTGCATTGATTATTTTAATGTTATAACCGGTGCTGGTTGAAACAGGAAGAGGCAGAATTTGATTTACAGTAGTTGTGTTATACAGTGCCAGATCAAATCCAAGCCTTCTGCCGAGGAAATACATTTCAAGTCCTCCTTCAATACTCTTGGTGTTTTCAGGTTTAAGATCAAGGTTTTTCTGTGTAGTTGGAACCGCCGTTGTTAAACTGTTAATCGGCGATAAAATAAGGTAGTTATCAATTAGCTGATCAAACCCGGGGCTGTTACCAACCTCGGCATAATTCAACCTGACTTTACCAAAGGAGAGCCATTTAGCGTTAGGTGTAAGCTGCGAAAAGATAAAACTTGCAGCAACTGAGGGATAAGGATATGCATTGTTGTCTTTTGGCAATGTCGATGACTGGTCACGCCTGATCGTCCCATCAAGATAGAGGTAGTTTTTAAACCCTAGCGAAACACTGGCATACATTCCGAGTACCTTCACCTCAGAGGCAAGCTCCTTTGAAAGCGGTAACGGGCCTTTACTGTTTTGCAGTGAATAGAGCTCAGGAACAGAGAGACCACCGCTTGTTGCTGAAATCAGACGGCTGTAATTTGTTTTGCGGATGTTCATCCCCAAAATACCTTTCAGGTTAAAGGAGTTCGACAGGTTTTTATTGAAATTAGCCATGAGGTCATAGTTGTACTCACTATACCTGATATCCCTTCTCATGTATCCGGATTCTGCATCGGGCCTGGTAAGAGATCCATCAGGTCCGGTGCCAATACCAAAGGTGCCTGCAACACTTCCAACTGCTCTTCTCTCCTCCTGAAGTTCTGAGTAAGTGTCAACAGAGAACCGGCCAAAAATGTTCAGCCATTCAGTAATTTTGGCTGTACCACTCACATTACCGATAAAACGATTCCTGTTATCAGTTTCGTAGTTCTGATACCGGGTCCAATAGGGGTTATCCCAATAAATAGGAACAGCATCAGATGGGTCGGAATAGTTCCAGGTTACATTACGTTTTGTCAGATCGTACATATCCTTCTGCTGCAGAATATCAACGTTGGTTTGCCACCACTGACGCATGGATCCCATGATGTTGTCGTTGTACCCTGTTGAGTTACGCCCTTTCGCGTTGTTGATGGAATAGTTTCCGTATCCCTGTACAGTTAACCAGTCGTTTACATTCCAGGTTCCATTCAGCATCACGCTGTTTTTCTCCAGTTTGCTGTTAGGCAGCAATCCGTTTTGGGTAAAGTTTGTATAGGATAACCTGTAATTACCGTTTTTGAATGCATTTTCAATTGAAAGAGTGTTGGTAAAGGTCAGTGGTTTCTCGAAAAATTCAACGGGATCGTTTGCAGCATTCTGCCATGGTGTGGTTTTGAGGTAATTCGGAGATTGAGGGTCCACAGCATCCCATTGATATACAGGTCTGCCATCAAACGGGGCACCATAGGAAGCATCTTCTGAGGTCACAACCCATAAGGATGAAGGCTGTCCTTCATATGTGGGATCCACAGTGATCGTTCCATCCGGATTGATATACCGCTCATACCAGAAGTCTCCGGGGCCATAATAATAAGCTCCGTAACCTGCACCGTACTGGTCCTGATAATCAACGAAGGTTTTTCTGTCAACGAAACCGATTGATGCACTGGTATTGAAGGTAACCCCCAGACCACTTCTTTTGGTTCCGAGAGTCTTTTTCCCCTTCTTGGTTGTGATCATGATCACACCGTTTGCTGCCCTTGAACCGTAAAGTGCAGATGCAGCTGAACCTTTCAGTACGTTAATGGACTCAATGTCTTCAGGATTGATATCCGAAGCCGCATTTCCATAGTCATAACCTGTACCGGCCTGTTCCTGAGCACGTGAGTTCGTGATATCATTGTTAACAGGAACCCCGTCGATAATAAACAGGGCCTGGTTGTCGCCTGTCAGCGATTTGTTCCCTCTCATCAGAACGTTGGCCGAACCACCCATGTTCGTATTTGTGGTAATGTTCAAACCTGCGATCTGCCCCTGGAGGGAGTTCACAAAGTTGTCCTGTTTGACCATGTTGACATCGGCACCTGATACCTCCTGAGTCGCATATCCAAGTGACTTCTTTTCACGTGGAATACCGAGAGCCGTTACCACCACTTCATTCATATAGAGAACATTCGTCTCCATTGAAATATTGATGGTATTGGATTCTCCCAGGGTCATTTCAAATGGTTTCATCCCAACATAAGAGAAAATAATCACTTTGTACTTATCAGGTACAGAAAGAGAGTATTTTCCATCCACATCCGTTGCGGTTCCCAGGGTTGTCCCTTTCACCTGCACGGTAACCCCTGGAATCGGTGTGTTATCCTCCGAAGAGGTCACCACACCCGAAATATCCCGGGATTGAGCAAGAACTCCTTGCAATCCTACGAAGAACAATAGGGCAAGAATCATTGTAAATTTTCTCATAAGTGTTGATTTTGGTTTGTAAATGTTTAACTTCTCTGTAATAAAAACGTATTAAAATACTGCTACGGCACTGACCAACCGCGCAATATGACTTTATATAGGGAGCTTAAATTTACAAGTTTAACAAATCCGGTGCAATTTACTGATTAAACCATGTGAAAAGCAAATTTTTGTTAACAATTATTTAACTTATTCGATAAAATTATTGTTTGACCTACAAATTCAAATACTTACATTCGGTAATTTCTTCATATGCCTGTAGAAAAGTCCGAACAGAATTACTAAAATGGCATACACAGCTGTGGAGAGCCAGGATACTTCCGGTCGGAAAAGATGAAAGACTGTAATCAATATGGATGGAATGGCGAAAAGGTAGTACCCGGTCCTACCTCCTTTCCACAGGAGTACAACGCCTGAAAAGGCAATGGCATGAAGTGCAAACATGGAGAGGAACAGCAATACTGTTTGCGTCGTTGACCAGGAATCATCCGTAATGTATTGGTTTATAATCTCAGTGATCCATCCCGAATAGAACAGGGCCAATAGAAAAAGAGAAGCCATGATGCCGTAATAGATCCATGCAAAAATGCAAAGAACCGACAG
>CALCGJ010000071.1 GCA_937900965.1 uncultured Bacteroidota bacterium
TGGTGAATCCACAGAATTTCCCTCAGGAAAAAGCATTCCACGTAGCTCATGGGTCCAAAGAAGTTCTTGAAAAGGCCACCATTCATCCTGATCTGGAAGATGCATTGCAGGATATCGACTTTGCGGTTGCGACATCCATAAAAAAGCGATCGGTGAGGTATGATTACCATCATATTGACCGACTGCCAGCGATTCTGAAAGCAAAAAAACTCTCTGTGAAACGAATTGCCATCGTTTTTGGAGGAGAGGAGAGCGGCTTGTCCAACGAACAGATTGCAAAGTGTGACATCATCTCATTTATCCCTTTGAAAAAGAAATACCCATCGCTAAATCTTTCCCATGCCGTAATGCTATATGCCTATACCCTCTCCCCTTTTTCAACTGTAAAAAGGAGACAAGTGACAGTGATGCCTACAGGTAAATATCAGAAGATGATTGAGATGGCGGAAGCCTCACTGAAAGAAATCAATTTCAGAAATGATTCTAACATCTACGCCAGGATCTTCGAACGACTGGCTCTTCTCTCTGATGGAGATGTAAATCTGGTCCTCTCTTTCCTTGCTAAACTCCACAAAAAAACAGAACACTGATCACACTGATAATGCAGAAAGCCATTTATTAATCTGTTTTATCAGTATCCACCTGTGTCATCGGTGTTCCAATTAATCGTTAGATTTGCAGTAATGAAATTTGTATTTTCCAAATACCATGGCACCGGGAACGACTTCATCCTGATCGATAACCGCGACGCTACTATCCACCTGTCGCAAGAGGAGATCAAGCGTCTCTGCGACCGACATTTCGGTATTGGAGCCGATGGACTGATGTTCCTTACTGCCGGGACGGGCCATGATTTCGGAATGAAATACTTCAACTCCGATGGGAAGGAAAGTACAATGTGTGGGAACGGGGGCCGTTGTATGACTGCCTTTGCCAGAGCATTGGGGATCATTGAACAGAATGCAGATTTCACGGCCATCGATGGAGAGCATGAAGCAATGATCCTTGATCAAACAGGGCCGAAAACTATGGTAAAACTTAAAATGTCTGATGTCCCGTCAACTAAATACCTAACATCGAAAATCACGAATACTGAATCCTCCCTCTTCCTTCGTCCCTCATCCTTCGTTCTTAACACCGGCTCTCCCCATCTCGTTCTTTTCACAGAAAATGTATCCGCTGTGGATGTCGTTGCTGAGGGCAGGAAACACCGGAACAATCCGGAATTTGCACCGGATGGAATCAATGTCGACTTTGTGGAGAAAAGAGAACAAAGACTTTTTGTAAGAACCTATGAACGGGGGGTGGAAGATGAGACACTCTCCTGCGGGACCGGAGTGACAGCTGCAGCCCTGGCTTATGCCAGTTGGCAGATAGCAGTTGGCAGTAAGCAGGAGGCATCGGGCAGTATGCCGTTGGCAGACAACAGAGATGTCATTGCGAGGAACGAAGTGACGAAGCAAACTCGTACTGGAACCAAGATCGAGATTGAAACCCCCGGAGGCCAACTGACGGTTAGCTTCAGGCGGGGAAAGAGTAATTTTACCGATATCTGGCTGGAGGGACCAGCTGAATTTGTATTTAAAGGGGAAACAGAAGTTCGAGAGACGTAAAACGAGGGACGAGGAACGAGAGACGAGAGACGAGAGACGAACATAAGGAAAATGAAGAATAAAAAAATAGTACAGCCGCAATTTAATGCGGCTCAACAAAACCCGAAAAACTCAATCCTAAACTAATGACCAACAGCCTGTTATCCAGCGCAATCATGACACTCAGGGCTGTTGAGCCCTCCGATGTGGATATGCTTCTGAGGTGGGAAAACAACACCGAAGTATGGAAAGTGAGTAATACCTTCACCCCATTTTCACGTTTTGAGATTGAGGAGTATGTATTGAATGCCAAACGGGATATCTTTTCTGCCCGACAACTTAGACTTATGATCGCGCTGCCAGAGGAGAAGGGTGTTTCTGATACAATCGGGACTATCGACCTCTTCGAGTTTGAACCGGTACATCTCCGGGCCGGGGTGGGGATAATGATCGCCAAAGAGTTCAGGGGAAAGGGATATGCTGCTGAAGCCCTAAGAATCCTTGTCCAATATGCCTCGGAAGGCCTACACTTAAGTCAACTATTCTGTAACATTTCATCAGATAACCTCGTCAGCATCCACCTGTTTGAAACAATTGGTTTCATTCGTTGCGGACAGAAGAAACAGTGGATCAATACCGGTGAAGAGTGGCTGGATGAATATATGTACCAACTGATTCTGTAACACTCATGCACCTCTTCTTCCGGATTTTTATTCTGAAAATTATTCCTTTCCTGATTCTGGCATCTATCCTGATAGGCGTTGAACGCCTGTATTTCAGGATTCATTCTGCTGTAATTGACCTCGGAGATGTCGAACATGCCTGGTTATATATTCCTACAGGAGCAGGGTTAAACCAGGTGAAAGACAGCCTCTACACACACGATTACATCAAACGGAAAAAACTCTTTGAGAACTATATCGAACTTGGGAAATACGATCAGTCTTTCAAGCCTGGCAAGTATATGCTTCGAAACCGGATGAACTCCCCTGAGTTGGTTTATATGCTCATCAGGGGGTTACAGACGCCGGTTAATGTTTCGTTTCATAATATACGAAAACCTGAGGAACTTGCAGGCAGAATCGCCCGACAGATTGAAGCTGACAGTCTGTGTTTGCTGAAACTTTTTTCGGATGAAACGTTCCTCTCACAATATAACATTTCCGCTTTGACATTATTCACGATAACCATACCCAACACCTACGAGATGTGGTGGAACTCCACTGCTGAAGACTTTTTGGTCCGTATGGTATCAGAATCCGGGAAGTTCTGGCAGGGAGCAAGGAGACAGAAAGCCGATTCAATCGGATTGAGTATTCCTGAGGTGATTATACTTGCTTCTATCATTGAGAAGGAGACCGCCATGATTGATGAGAAGCCACAGATAGCCGGGGTTTACATGAACCGTCTCCAGAGAAAATGGCCTCTTCAGGCAGATCCTACACTGATCTATGCATGGGATGATTTCACGATCAATCGTGTCCTTAACAAGCACAAAGAAATTAACTCCCCCTACAACACCTATAAAAACAGAGGACTTCCCCCGGGGCCCATTTGTCTTCCCTCTATCGCCTCAATCGATGCAGTTTTGAACTACTACCATCATCAATACATGTACTTTTGTGCCAGGGAAGATTTTTCGGGTTATCACGTTTATTCTTCCTCCTTGAATGAACACAACAGAAACGCACGAAAGTATCAGGAAGCACTCTCTAAAAAGTTGAGGAATTAGGTTTGGTGAAATGGCAAGATTAACAGGGAAAAAGAATCATCCATGGGTATGTTGGAAGAGATATATCCGGTTATCAGTTTTTTCAGTCATTCTACTATCCGTCTCTCCCCTTCAAGCCCAGCGGCGGCCCGTTGATCCAAATATTCTCTTTCCGGATACCTTGCACAAAGGCCGTCTCACCGGCGTTCTTTCAGCCCAGGGAGCCATTTATTTTGGATCCCTCACCGGGCTCTATTTTCTATGGTATAAGGATTACGCGCAAAGTAAATTTCATTTTTTCAATGATAACAGCGATTGGCTCCAGATGGACAAAATGGGACATTTTTTCTCGTCCTATTATCTCAGCAGCATGATGTATTCATCATACCGGTGGGCTGGAGTGAAAGAGAGTAAAGCTATCATTTTCGGGAGCCTGGTCTCCTATGCATTCATGCTCAACATTGAGATTCTGGACGGGTTCTCCCAGGGATGGGGCTTCTCGGTAGGCGACCTTGCAGCGAATACAGCAGGTTGCCTTCTTTTTATGGGGCAACAGTTTGGCTGGCACGAGCAACGTTTTGTGATCAAATACTCGTATCATCCCAGCAAATACCCTCAGTACAATCCCGAACTTCTTGGAACGAATATAATTCAGAACCTTGTGAAGGATTATAACGGGATGTCGTTCTGGGTTTCTGGAAATATTTACTCTTTTCTGCCAAAACAATCCAGGTTCCCAAAATGGATAAATGTAGCTGTTGGGTATGGCGCCGAAGGGCTTGGGGTTACTATTCCAGAATTTGACAGATATCGAAAATTTTATCTCTCCCTGGATGTTGATCTCACAAAGATCCCAACCAGATCAAAAGCGTTAAAAGCAATCTTCACCGTATTGAACATGGTCAAGATTCCATTCCCTGCTCTTGAATACAACACAAAAGGTCAGTTTAAATTTCATCCCCTCTACTTTTGATGAGAATAAAAAAAATCCCTACTTTTACCAATGATCGATAAGTCATGAAGATTCTACCAGTTGAGAAGATCCGTGAAGCCGACGCGTACACTATTGAGCACGAGCCAATTGCTGATATAGACCTGATGGAAAGGGCTGCCGGGAAATGTTTTGACTGGCTTTTCCAGCATATTCCCTCATCACGTCCGGTCAACGTAATTGCAGGAACAGGAAACAATGGCGGCGACGGGTTGGCCATTGCCAGGAGGCTTGTTGAAAGTGGTTACCAGGTGGAGGTATTTCTTACCGGTGATCCGGATAAACTCTCACCAGGTTGTAAAATAAATTACAACCGGTTTATTGAGATAGAAGGTAGCATTAACAGGCTAACCATCCTTTCTGATCAGGGAAATTCAAACGAAGAAAAATCCCCCCTTCCCTTGTGGGGAGAGGTCAGGGGTGGGGTAGTCATTCTTGATGCCCTTTTCGGAAGCGGATTAACACGTCCGGTAACTGGATTCTTTGCTGAGCTGATTGAGTTCATTAACAGGCAGGAACAGTTGGTTGTTTCAATCGATGTCCCTTCCGGCCTGTTTATTGATAAGACAGTAACCGGAGAGAGCCACCCGGCGATCATCAGGGCAGATTACACCCTCACCTTTGCCCCGCCAAAACTTGCCTTCTTCTTCCCCGAAAACGACCCTTATCTGGGAGAGTGGATCCTGCTGGACATAGGACTCTCAGAAGAGTTTCTGAAACAGGAGGAGGTGAAGAATTATATGGTCACTGCCGCCAGTATTAAACCCCTCCTGCGAAAGCGCAACAGGTTCTCCCATAAAGGAACATTCGGGCATGCTCTGCTGATCTGTGGCGGAAAAGGAAAAATGGGAGCAGCTGTCCTGACTGTACAGGCAAGCCTGAAATCGGGTGCAGGACTTGTTACAGCAAGGGTTCCCAAATCGGGCGTGGGAATTCTGCAAACCGCTGTACCTGAAGCCATGCTCTCGATCGATCAGGATGAAGATTGCTTTACCGGGTTACCCAACCTGGATAATTATACAGCGATTGGGATAGGTCCGGGGATCGGCCTTGCAAAACCGACCGGAGAAGCTTTCAAACACTTGATCCAGAGTGGGATGCCGTTAGTCATCGATGCCGATGCAGTCAACATTCTTGGTGAAAATAAAACCTGGCTTGCCTTTCTTCCTCCAGGCAGTATTCTGACTCCACACCCAAAGGAGTTTGAACGGTTAGGCGGCAAGACATCAGACGATTTCCAGCGCAATCTGCTGCAGCGGGATCTCTCACAGAAATACTCTTGTTACATTATTTTGAAAGGGGCATATACTGCTATAACCTCCCCGAACGGAGAATGTTTTTTCAACACCTCCGGAAATCCAGGCATGGCTACAGCTGGAAGTGGCGATGTGCTTACCGGAATAATTACTGGACTGGTCGCCCAGCATTATCCTCCGTTGGAAGCATGCTTACTTGGTGTATACCTGCACGGACTGGCAGGAGACCTCGCCGCAGAGATCACCGGCCAGGAGGCATTAACAGCCAGCGATATTATCAACAACATCGGAAACGCATTTCAGTCACTCCATGGAGAATTATGAAAAAAAAGCGCTGGAACAATTGGTTCTGGCACCTTATGTTCAAAAAAGTACCGCATTGCGCGGCAAGTTCAGGTATGTCGGAGGAAATCAGTTCCGGCACGCTTTCAGCACTTTTGCCATCCTCCTCGATTATCATTACATCGACCAGATACTGCTGAAGGCATCGATGATTCATGATGTATTTGAAGATGTCGAATGCGTGTCAAAAGAGGAGATCCAACGCCTCGATGTGGATGGACCTAAGGTATATGATCTGGTAATGGAGGTTACACGCCGGACAAACGAGTCCAAACCGGAGTTCCTACAGCGTATCCTGACAAATGGATCCACCAATGCCAAGGTTCTTAAATGTGCTGACCGTATCAGTAATCTCACGGATCTCCACTCGGATACGTTTGACAAAGAATTTATCAAAAGATACATCAAAGAGACGAAAGTTTATGTTCTCCCTATGGCAGAAGAGGTAAACCAGCATATGTTGTTCGAGCTGAAGGATCTTATAAAAAAGCGTGAATCTAGTATGAGACTCTCAACACGAATCTGGTCAATGAAAAAGAAAAAGAATTAATTCAATTGAGGGTTGAGCAAAAGATCATTCTCACAACGGAGGTTGTCAATGATGAATCCCTGCCGTTCAGGTGTATTTTTTCCCATATAAAAGGCAAGTACCTCCTGGATAGAGGAATCTTTCGAGAGCAAAACCGGATCGAGACGGATGTTGGTTCCGATGAAATGACTAAACTCATCCGGAGAAATCTCTCCCAATCCTTTGAACCTGGTGATTTCCGGATTCACTCCTAACTTCTCCATCGCCAGTTTTTTTTCATCTTCGGAATAGCAATAGTAGGTCTTCTTCTTATTCCGGACGCGGAAAAGCGGGGTCTGCAGGATAAAGAGATGTCCATTCCGGACGAGGTCGGGAAAGAATTGCAGGAAAAAAGTGAGCAACAACAGCCGGATATGCATACCGTCAACGTCTGCATCAGTAGCAACCACAACGTGGTTGTATCGAAGGTTTTCAAGGCCCTCTTCCAGGTTCAGTGCCGACTGCAGCAGATTAAATTCATCATTCTCGTAGACCACCCGCTTGCTCAATCCGTATACATTCAGCGGTTTGCCCTTCAGTGAGAATACCGCCTGGGTATTGACATCCCTTGCTTTAGTTATCGATCCGCTTGCCGAATCCCCCTCAGTGATGAAGATGGTTGTTTCAAATTTTCGGTCGTGGTGGTTGTTGTAATGAATACGACAATCACGAAGCTTCTTGTTATGGAGACTTACCTTTTTAACACTCTCTTTTGCGATCTTTTTAATATTTGCAAGCTCCTTACGCTCCTTCTCGCTTTGAAGGATCTTTCTCAGCAAAGACTCTGCTGTTTCAGAGTTTATATGAAGGTAATTGTCCAGATGCCGTTTCACAATATCCGTAATGTAGTTCCGGATGGTTTGTCCATCAGGTTCAATAAGCTGCGATCCCAGTTTGGTCTTCGTCTGGGATTCAAAAACAGGATCCTGGACCTTAATGCTGAGCGATGCCAGCAGTGACGCTTTGATATCGTTTGTATCAAAATCTTTCTTATAAAATTCACGGATCGTCCTTACCAATGCTTCACGGAAGGCAGCCTGATGGGTGCCTCCCTGTGTGGTATGCTGTCCGTTTACGAAAGAGTAGTACTCCTCCCCGTACATTTCGCAATGGGTGAAGGCGAACTCAAAATCTCCCTCCTGTATATGGACAATAGGATAGATCACAGTGGAGTCAAGCTTGCTTTTTAGCAGGTCAAGCAACCCATTGGAAGAGTGAAACTTCTCTCCGTTGAAGATGATCGTCAGCCCGTTATTGAGGTAAGCATAATTCCACAACATCTTTGTGATGTACTCAGGAATGAAGTGGAAGTTTCCAAAGAGTTCATCATCAGGTGTAAATGTAACTAAAGTCCCGTTCCGGAGCTGGCAATCTTTTTCGTCCTCCTCATTCAATAAATTCCCTCGCTGAAACTCTACGATCTTAGTCCTGTTGTTGCGAATAGATTGGATCTTGAAATTGCCAGACAGAGCGTTAACAGCTTTTGCACCAACGCCGTTTAGTCCAACAGCTTTCTTAAAAACTTTTGAATCGTATTTCGCTCCGGTGTTGATTTTTGACACACACTCCACAACCTTCCCCAAAGGTAGCCCCCGGCCATAATCGCGCACACAAACCTGCTGATCATGAATAGTAACTTCAATGGTCTTGCCAGATCCCATAACAAACTCATCTACAGAGTTGTCCAGAATCTCTTTAATCATCACATAGATACCATCATCAGGAGAAGCACCATCCCCCAATTTCCCGATATACATTCCGGGACGCATGCGTATATGCTGCTTCCAGTCGAGTGATCGAATGGTATCGTCTGAATAATTATCCGGTTGAAACATCTTCTTTTTCCGTTCTGCAGTGCAAAGATAAAAGGAAACCATCTGGCTGAGAGTATGACAGGAAAAGAGTTTTCAAAAAGTAATGAACAAGTGAACCAGTGAACATGCGGATAAGTGACAATGATAATCAGGTTGCTTAGCAAAGGCATGCTAATTCCGAGAAGTTGCTATGAATTAAAGGGGACAGGGAAACTAACCTCTGACTTCCGGCCTGACCGCTTTCTTAATCTCCTGGACAAGTAACCGGAATTCCTCCTTTCGGGGCAGGAAATCCCTGGCTTTAACTCCCGACAATACGACAAACGTGATCAACTGATAAAGAGTTGCCGAGGTGTAAGAGCAGGAAGCAGCAATACCTGCCCCGATGATGCCATAGATGGGAATCAGCCACAAGCTGAAAACAATTGTAAAAACCAGGCCAATACCGGAGGCAATAGCACTGTGCATGGGCTTCCCCATGCCTGAAAAGAAAGCGCTGAGGAGGATGGAAAAAGAGAGTGAGATGATACCGATAGCCAGGCTTACAATTACCGGTTTAACTCCACTGAATTCCGGCCCGAAAACAAACACAAAAAAACTGGCAGGCAGCAGCATGATCAGTCCTACGATGAGAGTTGAAACGATCACTCCAACCTTGCTGAAAACAAGGGTCACCTTCACCGCGTAATCCCATCTCCTCTCATTGCTGATCCGTGAAAGCTGAACCATCGAAATACTACGCGGGATGATCCATACACCTTCTGATAGCTGAACACCGGTAGAATAAACACCGAGTGCCGCTTTATTAATCATATGTTCAATGAAGTAAAAACTCAGCCGGTAGTTGAAGAGTTGAAAGATATTGGCTGTTTGTGCCCAGCTCCCGAAAGTAAGAATTTCCCGGATAACCTGCTTCATGCCACTAAGGTCGCTACGTTTCAAGCGTGTGGTGATCAGGGCAAAACTAAAAAGAAACATGATGATATAGGAGACGTACATTGCATACACATAGACCATCACCTCCCGGTTGGTTGTAAAGATATAAAATACCAGCAAGACTACAATCAGGGAAGTGATCTGGGCTACAGTGAGGATATTGATGGCCCTGATACGCTCCTGACCAAGGAGAATCATTGTGTTGACTGTAAAGAGGGAATGAATCGTGGATAAGATCATTACATCGATGAAATAACCTTCAGGAATAGAATCTGTTACGTAGAGAATCGCTGCACAGCCAATGGAGGCAAACACTCCCCAAATATAGGAGGGGACAAAAAGTTTCAACAAAGGAGTCCTGGGGACAAGGTAAATCAGCGCCCCTCCTCCAATGAAATTATTCACCATCTGGACTATCGTGACAGCCAGGATAATTAAGCTGATGACACCCACCTTTTCGGCACCAAGGTATCTGGCATTTAATACCACGATAGTCAGCATAAAGATAGCCGCAAGAAACCTGGTCAAGATCGTGCCTACTATTTTTCTAAACATTGTCCTTGATTTGCGAATAGATCTCAGAAAGCTGACTACCAATCGATTGCGGAGAGTACCGTTCCTGAATGGTTGCTTTGATGGCATCCCGATCAAAGGAATTCCTCCTATCAAGCATGTGATCAATGGCCTCCGTAAGTGCAAGGATGTCCTCTGCCGGAACTAAAATTCCATTTTTATCATTGATCACCTCAGGTGCAATTCCAACAGGGGTTGAGATCACAGGGGTTCCACAGGCCAGACTTTCGACAATCACGGTGCCGAAGGTTTCATACCGACTCGAAAGCACTGTAAAGTCAGCTTCGTCATATAAAGATGCCAGATCCTTATCCTCTTTCAGGCCAACGAAGAATACGGTTTTTTCCAATACACCCAGCTCCATTGCCAGTTGCTTCATGCTTTCCAGATCTGGCCCTTCTCCCACCAGCAAGCACCTGAAATCAGATCTTCTTTTGGAGAGCTCAAAGATCGCTTCAAGTAGTCCGGAGATATTTTTGGATCGGTTATCAAAACAAGACACATGCAAGAACTGCTTCAGGATATCGGGCCTCTCATCATGAGGTTCAATAAGGTGGGGTGGATCAACCACATTTGGAACCACAAAGTAGTTTTCATTGATCAAATGGGAAGAAAGCATCGCTTGTTTAAGCACCTCTGAAACCGCAATCACAGCGGCTGCTTTCCCAACCACATATCTGGTAATCAGTTTTCTAAGGATACCTTTGTATGTGCCATTTTCAGGGAAATATCTGGACCAATGCTCTGAAATCACATGAGGGACATGGTACCGGCGACTCATAAGGTATCCCATAATGGCTTCACGGGTAAGAATATGTGAGTGAATGATATCAGGTGTAAAATCACCAACAACCTCCAACCCTCTCTTGTGGGCCCTGTAAAAACTTGTCAGGTTCAAAACCTGGAATATGCCGGGAAGTATGATCTCCGGAATCTTGTAATAGACCCTGACAGCTGTTACTCCGTTTTCAATTGCGTAGTCGATCTCAAATTCACTGGGGCAATCTGCATCTGGGTGCACATAGAGTACAACCACCTGGTGAACGGATGCGAGCGCCTCCGCCTGACGCTGAATAAACAAGCCTGGCATCGGATCATACCGGTGAGGGTACCAGCGTGGCAAAAACAGAATATTTAACGGAGAAACAGACATGGAACAAAATTACAATTTACGAATTACGATTTACGAATGCAGGTACGAATTACGATCTTCGATCTACGAATGCAAGTTTAAAATGATGTATCCGGCATCAGTTTAACTAATAAAACATGCGTCAATGAACTTTATTGCATTCTTCAACCGATCCTCCCCAATCCCTGATACTACCCTGAAGTTCCGGTTGTGTTCAAGTAACTCTTCGTGATAAAAGTTAAACAAATGCTCACGCAACTCTGGATGCTCGCGTTGCGGATCATATTCCCAGGGTATATCGATATCGCACAAAAGGTAAAGATCGTATACGTGTGTTTTAACCTGGTCAAGGATCCAGGGATCACAACGGTCATACTTCACATCGCTCCAGATCTTTGTGACAAGAGCCTCTGTATCGGAGAACAGGTATTTCTCCCTGTTCTTCACTTGTTCAACAATCATTTCCGCCTCTTGCTCATGCTGCAGTTGACCTTTGGCGATCGCCAGAATATCACTCTCCTCATAGGGTCTTCCTAATTGATTAATATATTCCCTGGCATATTCAGGCACCCAGACTGTCCCATAGTGGTCAGCTAACTGCATGGCAAGAATCGACTTACCTGTTGATTCCGGTCCGGTAACTGCGATCCGTCTGATCATAATTTACTCCTTCGTCCTTCGTCCTTCTTCCCTCGTCCTTCTTCCCTCGTCCTTCTTCCCTCGTCCCTCGTCCCTCGTCCTTCGTCCTTCGTCCTTCGTCCTTCGTCCTTCGTCCTTCGTCCTTCGTAGCAAGCTTTCCTCTCCATTCGATAAATCCAAAAATAGCGATTACTGTAAACACAAGGAACTGGAAAGAGCTGAAATAGAGGTTGAGCCATGCAAACATCCCAATTGAGATGACATCGCCGATGATCCAGAGAAGCCAGTGTTCAATCTTTTTTTGAGCCAGCAACCACATGGCAATGATATAGATGGCTGTTGTTAATGCATCCCATGAAGGTATCTCACTGTCTGTAAACTTGTTAAGAAGGAATCTGAGAATGAAAAAGAACCCAATTATGAGAAGAGTATAAATAACAAGGGCCCGGGGAGTCAACCGTGTAACACAGATCCTGTCATCCCGATCGGTTTTCTTTAACCAATTGTACCACCCATACGCACTCATGACAGTGTAGAAGACATTGATCCCGGCATAGGCATATAACCTGGAATTGTAACAGATATAAACGTATATCAACACATTGATGATGCCTAATGGATAGACGAGGATATTCTCCTTCTTCATGAACCATACACTGGAGAGGCCACAAAGGACTGCAAAGATCTCCAGGATAGTAGTCTCTGTTCCCAGAACAACAAATGGATCGGTCAGCAAATCGGGTATTTAAATTAATTACCCGGCAAAGATATTCGAAAATGGGGAGTATGTATTCAGGATGTGCTTGTTGATATTGAACGCATCTCTTCAGAACTAAAAAAGTTTATCTTTGCCGGCGAATTCAACCAAAAGAAATATGCTGGACCTATTGAAAACTTTTTTCGATTTCATCCTTCACTTTGATCAGGTATTAAATCACTGGGTACAAGACTATGAGACTTGGACTTACCTGATTCTTTTTGCCATTATCTTCATGGAGACAGGTTTTGTTGTAACTCCTTTTCTGCCGGGCGACTCGCTGTTGTTTGCCTCTGGTACCATCGCTGCTATGACGGGTAATCCTCTGAGTGTTTGGGTGATTATTCCATTGCTGATCACCGCTGCATTCCTGGGTGACAACACCAACTACTTTATTGGAAAATTTCTGGGTCACAAGGTTTACGAGAGAAATTACAAACTCATCAAACGGGAATACCTGGACCAAACCCAAAAGTTTTACGATAAGCACGGCAAGATCACCATCATTATCGCCAGGTTCATGCCGATAGTCAGAACCTTTGCCCCTTTTGTGGCAGGTGTTGGTAAGATGGAATACATCCGCTTCGTCTCTTTCAGTTTTCTGGGAAATATTATTTGGGTAACACTCTTCACCCTGATAGGATATTTTTTCGGGAACATTCCAATTATCAAGAATAATTTTACTATTGCCATATTAGGGATTATCTTTGTATCTATCCTTCCAATGATTATTGCCGGTGTCAGGAAATACGTGGGAAACAGGAAACGTAAATAAACCGCATGAGTCGTTCGGGTAATAAAAGTCAGATCACCGGCGCCTCCACCGCTGGTGTGCTGATTACTCTCGGCATCATTTTCGGGGATATCGGCACCTCACCTCTTTATGTGATGCGTGCCATCATCCATAGTGCTGATACCATTTCCGAGATGTTCATCCTGGGCGGTCTGTCACTTGTATTTTGGACACTGACGCTTCAAACTACCATCAAATACATCACCATTACCATTCGTGCGGATAACAAAGGAGAAGGAGGAATTTTTGCCCTTTTCGCCCTGATCAGGAAGCGGGCTAAATGGGCTTTCCTTTTTGCCATGATAGGTGGATGTACGCTGCTTTCAGATGGTGTGATCACACCAGCTATCACCATTGTATCAGCTGTTGAAGGTCTCATTATAATCAATCCCCGGATTCCGGTTGTTCCTATCGCACTGATTATCATTACAATACTCTTCTTTATACAGAAATACGGCACCAAGGTTGTAGGTCGCTCCTTTGGCCCGATTATGCTCGTCTGGTTCACCATGCTTGGGACATTGGGATTACTTCAGATTATCAAATACCCTGTCATACTCAAGGCACTAAATCCCTATTATGGGTACTATTTCCTGACTCACTTTTCGGAAGGCTTCCTTTTACTTGGGGCCGTATTCCTGTGTACAACAGGTGCGGACGCACTCTACTCCGACCTGGGGCACTGCGGATTGAAAAATATCCGGATCTCGTGGAGCTACGTAAAAACAACGCTACTTCTGAACTACTTCGGACAGGGGGCCTGGATTTTGATCAATGTCGATTACGTTAACGAATGGACCAATCCCTTCTTTGCCATCATGCCCCCCTGGTTCCTGATGTTCGGGATAGGTATTTCTGCAGTTGCTGCTGTTATTGCCAGCCAGGCGATGATTACCGGCTCTTATACCCTGATCAGTGAAGCTATATCCCTGAATTTCTGGCCCAAAATCAAGATCAACTACCCAACCAATATCAAAGGACAGATGTACATCTCCAGCATCAATTGGATCCTTTACCTCTGCTGCGTTTTTGTAGTATTCTTCTTTCAGAAATCGGCAAATATGGAGGCTGCCTACGGACTGACAATCAACATCACTATGTTGATGACAACACTGTTGTTGAGCGTCTACCTGTACTTCAAGAAAGTTCCGGTTTATCTGATCGCACTTTTTCTGGCCGTATACCTCTTTATTGAAGGAGCATTCCTGGTTGCCAATCTCAATAAATTTATCTACGGCGGATGGTTCACCTTCCTGCTTGGCAGTTTGTTATTTGTGGTGATGTATGTCTGGTTCAGCGGAAGAAAGATCAAGAACTCCTTCATCGAATTTGCAAAAGTCGACAACTATTTCGAAATCATTAAAGAGCTTCATGTCGACAAATCCATCCCCAAATACGCTACTCACCTTGTCTTTCTTACCAAAGCGAACAAGGTTACCGATGTGGAAACCAAGATTATCTATTCCATGCTCAACAAACAGCCAAAACGAGCTGATGTTTACTGGTTGCTCCATGTCGATATCCTTGATGAACCGCATGTACTTGAGTACAAGATCACCCATCTGATTCCCGATATCATGATCAAGGTTGATTTCAAAATCGGGTTCAAGGTACAGCCAAGGGTAAACCTCTTCTTTCATCAGGTTATTGAAGAGATGAGCCGGAATAATGAAATTGACCTGATTAGCAACTACGATTCACTCCGTAAATTTCACATTATGAGTGATTTCCGTTTCGTTATCATCGATCGGATTCAGAACTACGACTTTGACTTCCCGCCTAAAGAGCAATTCATCATGGATCT
>CALCGJ010000072.1 GCA_937900965.1 uncultured Bacteroidota bacterium
TCTCCTATTTCCTGTATATGCTCTTTGCCGGGATGGAAGAGAAAACAGAAGACAAACAACGCGAAGAGATTACACTTTTTGTGAAGACCAGCAAAGTTGCCTATACTACAAACCAGGCAAAGATTGTGGAGACCGGCCGGCTCTCGTCACAACATTCTGTGGATCTGAGTGCCGAAGTGCAGGGAGAGATCCTGCCGGGTAAGGTAACCCTTCGTGAAGGAACGAAATTCAAAAAAGGGGATTTGCTGGTCAGAATTTTCGATGAAGAGGCCCAAAACAACCTGAAAGCAAGCAAAAGCCGGTTCCTGAACGCCATCGCAGGCATCCTGCCGGATATCAAAATTGATTATCCGGGGAGTTATAAAAAATATGAGGACTTCTTCAACAGTGTAAAGATCAATGAAGCATTACCACCCCTTCCAACAGCTGATTCGGAAGCAGAAAAGATCTTCCTGGCCAGCCGGAATATTCTCAATGATTATTTCAACATAAAAAGCTCTGAGGTGAGACTTTCGAAATATCACCTGTATGCTCCATTTGATGGTTCGTTTACTCAGGTCTACCTGGAGCCCGGGTCGGTTGCTAACCCGGGGAGCAGGATTGCTTCAATGATCCGTACCGATAAACTGGAACTCGAAGTGCCGGTTCGTATCGAAGATGCTTACTGGATCAATATAGGTGATAAGGTACAGGTTAGTACCAAAGACAATAATTTAACCTGGGAAGGCTCTGTTGTCAGGAAATCCGATTTTATGGATCCTGCCAGCCAGGCGATAACCGTTTTTGTAGCGCTCAGCCCCGGGAAAGGGAAGCCATTGTTCCAGGGTCAATACCTTCGGGCGGAGTTCGCTGCCAAAACCCTGACAGAGAGCATGGAAATTCCCCGGAATGCAGTCTTTAATAATGATAAGGTCTTTACCGTAGCTGACGGGAAACTGAATGAGAATCAGATTGAGATCCTGAAAATCAATGAAACTACCGTGATTTTCACGGGATTGCCTGAAGGAGTGGATTTGGTTGTTGAACCATTGATCAATGCAAAGGATGGAATTAACGCGGAAATACTGGATCAGCCATGAAGAGAATCATCGCCACATTTATAAAATTTCCTTTCTACGCCAACATTATCCTGTTCATCATCCTGGTAGTCGGAGGAATGAGCTTTGTATCGATGAATCGCTCGTTCTTCCCTGAATTATCAGAAAAATTCATCAACGTATCTGTTTTTTACCCGGGAGCCTCTCCCAAAGAGATGGAAGAGGGGATTACAGTAAGGATTGAAGAGGCCCTTCGTGGCATTGCAGGCATCAAGGAAATCACCAGTACCTCCTCAGAAAACATAGCTACGGTTCAGATAGAGATCACGGGCGAATACAACATCAATGAAACCCTGATGGAGGTTAAGAATGCTGTGGATGGGATTACATCATTCCCGGTAGATGCCGAAAAACCTATTGTCAACAAACGACGTTCATCCACCTTTGCGATCTTCATTAGTCTTTCCGGAGAAGTTGACCTGCTTACCCTGAAAGAGTATGCCAACGAAATTGAGCATAATTTCTATACATCCGGTGTCATCTCACAGATCACCATCGGAGGCTTCCCCGCCCTGGAACTTTCGGTTGAGATCTCAGGAGAGAATCTGTTGCGCTACAACCTGACATTCGATGAAGTCTCCCGGGCCATTGCACAGAACAACCTGGATATTTCAGGCGGGCAAATACGTTCAGATAAAGAGGAGATCATGATCCGCAGCCGATATCGTACCGTCAAACCTGAAGAGATCGGTCAGATCATCATCCGGGGAAATCCCGACGGCAGTTACCTCCGTATCGCAGATGTTGGAACGGTAACTATGCAGTTTGCCGATGTTGCAGGCACCTCCCTGCTAAACGGCAATCCTGCTGTGACTTTCCAGATTTTTAAGCTTCCAACAGAAGACCTGACAGCCATCTCTGACTATTGCAACGAGTATGTTGCAACCTGGAATGAAACACACAGTGATACTGAAATGACCGTCACCTACGATTTCCTCCAACTACTCCAGGCCAGGTTAGACCTGCTATACAGAAACGGCGGTATCGGCCTTTTGTTGATCTTCATCACCCTCGG
>CALCGJ010000073.1 GCA_937900965.1 uncultured Bacteroidota bacterium
CACCACCGATGGGATCTCCGTAAAGCTGAACAGGGGATGCATTGGCGCAGTAAGCCGGCAAAGGGCCGGTAAGAGTCACATTGGTGCCCGTGTAGACAGATACTGTGATGTCTTCTGAATAGGTCAGTCCGGGTGAAGTAACTTCAACAGAATATACAGTGGTTTGCTTTGGAGATACGGTTGGATTGGCAATCGTAGGTTGCACAAGGGAAGGGTCAGAAGGGATGGCTGTCCACAGAAACGTTGCGCCTGCAGGGGGATTAAGGAGATTGAGGGAGACAGATTGTCCATAGCAGATGCTTGTCTGGGTGGCAGTGAATACCAGCCAGGAGCTGTCTGCTCCCCCGGCCGGATTAACCGCCTTCAGCAGCAGGCTGTCACTGCCTTCCCAGAACGAGAATGGCTTTGAGACCAGCAGTGTGCCCGCTTGAGGATCCAGGTTATATGTAAGCACACCTGGACTGAATACACTTATGGTGAGAACCTGCAGGGCATAGGTGGGATCATAGATGATAGTATCCAGATCAAGGAGAGGGAATTGCTGATTGGTCATCAATGAGATTGATTCATGCATGACCAAAGGCCGGTCTGCTCTCCTGAGCTCCATCCCGCTGATTCTTACTTCACCGGAAATGAACGTGTGGCACTCCATCTCAACGTTAACCACAGAAGCCTCTTCAGGGATATCGATAACGGCTGTATGCTGGGTCCAATCACCTTCATCTGCAGTGATGGTTACTGTAGTGGTCCCTCCTGTTTCAGGATAGTTGACCTTCAGCCACAGGACTGTTCCGGGCGACCCTTTAGTGTAAACAGTAAAGAGATTATTCCCCTTCTCTAAACCACCTAATCCGATTATTTTGAAAAAGTTACCCCAGGAGGTCATCTGGACCGATATGTTATCACTCTGCGGAACACCGTCGTCATAAATCATCTCGCCTGAATCGAGTTGATAACCGTCAGGGATCTGATCGTCGTTCAGATCAGTTTGCAGCAACGGAAAGATGTTTATAAACGGGTTGGTAACGCTGTCAAATAATATAGATGTCCATTCCCGTTGTGTATAAACAGGGATGTTATGCATTAACATCCAGGACAAAAGGGAGTCGATGCGTTGCATATACGTACTCCAGTCAGGGGTATTCGGGACAAAATGATCCTGGCAGATCTGTAACCGGTGTTTTGCTATCCCGTTTGCGATCCGGGCTTTGCACTCCTCTGCTGTGCTCTCATTAGGGGTGAAATCTCCGAACTTCAGCGCAAACTGTTTGTCGTTATTCGGGTTGTACTCGTTGTAGGTCTTATAGGATGCTTCATAATAGGTAGCTCCTCCGGTATATTCCAGTTCGGCTCCCATCGAAAGAGCAATTTCCTCTTCGGTTTGCAACGGGTAATTCCCATAAGGTTGAATCCAGCTCCACGGTCGCTCGATGCTGTGGATGGTGCAAAGCGTGAGAACCCGTTCACCCAGGATCACGAGTACTTCCTGGGGCATTTTAACATCAAACGAGGTCAATCTGTGATATGGGATATCCAGGTGTGTGCCAATGCTGACAGGCTCCTCCCAGAAAGAGTATAAGGTGAGCGAATCGGGATCAAGCGGATTTAAATTTTGCAGGTTTAACCAGGTATAGACACTATTTGTTTCAGGGATAAAGAGCATCGGGATGTATGTCGGGTTATTAAAATTGTAGAATTGCCCTGGTTGTGTACTGATGACAAGGTTGTCGAATACATTAACCAACCCCTCATCAAGGATAGAGGTGATATCCACACTTCCCCATTTGAAGCAGATCTTGTTGTAGTTGATATGATCTACATATGGATTTCCGGAGTAGAGAGCCGTATCATCTAGATTTGTCATCTCCATGGCACACGTTGAATGGTTGGGTGTGTGATCCATGAATTCATGCCCCTTTGCCCAGATCAGTTTCAGATCATCAAGATAACCCGGTGTCCAGGTAGCCGATTCAAGGTTGATAGCTGTACAGAATTTATAATTATACTTACCAAACAAACTATCAAAACTCTGGTATTTATAGATATCATTATTGTCATCGATCCTGTAACAAACCCCGCCCCGTTTGTTCCAGGCAACCTGACTGAAAAGCTGGAAGGAGGAAAACAGGATAATGAAAAAGATCAAGGTCAAGGTAACAGGGTCGAGGGT
>CALCGJ010000074.1 GCA_937900965.1 uncultured Bacteroidota bacterium
ACTGTAAAAATGTTCGGGTCACAAAAGACAAAATCCGGTTCCGGTTGAATTCATCCTGATGCTCCAGTTCCGGATATACTCCTGAAGTACCCTGGGGTTAACATCAGTTTTAACGGAAGCAACATTGCCATCGTTCTCAAACTTGAATTTGTCAAGTAATTTTTCAGTTGAATCAGCAGAAGCAAATGCTATGGGATGATAGAACCGTGATTTCTCAGAGAGGAGTCCCGGAAGCCGGTTCGTCTGTTCATCACGCTCTTTGTTGTTGGGATTCCGGCGGTAATATTCTTCCTTTCGGTCTGGATGAATGAAATACCTTGAAAACGGAATATTCCTTTCATCAATCCGAACACTTCTGTAACGTGGCTGATGCTGAGCCAACCTGTAAGGAAAACTTAGAAGAATAAGAGCCAGTCCAAGCAAGGAGGTCAGCACAAGGGAGAGGATCTCCTTAGACTGAAAAGAGTAATAATACCAGGCAACTGCAAAACCCAGGAAGAGGAGTGCAAAAAGAGCAGCCAGGATAGCGGCTCTTCTCTCTTTTTCAACCAGTGAAGTGATTGCAAACCAGCCACACAAAAGAGCCAGTATGAACGCGATGATGGTTACCACATGTGAAAGGACATCCAACGTGCATTTGTTGATTAAACACGTAGAGACGAGGCATGCCTCGTCTCTACGTCAATTCCTCTAACGATTTCCTGATGATCTCAACCGCTTCGTGGATCTGCTCTTCAGTGATGATCAAAGGAGGCGCGAACCGGATGATATGATCGTGAGTGGGCTTGGCCAGAAGACCGTTCTCTTTCATCTGCATGCAAACGTCCCATGCTGTTTTTTCGTTGTGCGGGCGTATGACAATAGCATTCAATAAGCCTTTGCCGCGAACAAGTTCGATAAAAGGAGATTCAATCTTACGACACTCCTCACGGAAGATCTTGCCCATTGCTTCGGCATTTTCTGCCAGCTTCTCCTCTTTGATCACCTGTAGTGCTGCGATAGCTACTTTGCAAGCTACCGGATTCCCCCCAAATGTGGACCCGTGCTCACCCGGATGGATCGTCAGCATGATCTCATCATCAGCCAGTACTGCCGATACCGGATAGACGCCTCCCGACATAGCCTTGCCCAGGATCAGTACGTCGGGCTTGAATCCTTCCCAGTCGCAAGCCAGCAATTTGCCTGTACGTGCAATCCCAGTCTGTACTTCATCAGCGATGAAGAGAACGTTCTTCGACTTACACAGGTCATATGCCTTCTTCAGGTATCCTTCATCGGGGACATACACACCGGCTTCTCCCTGAATGGGCTCAACCAGGAAGCCTGCCACATTGGGATCCTCAAGAGCCTTTTCCAGGGCGCCAAGATCATTATAGGGAATGGTGATAAACCCGGGTGTAAAAGGACCAAAATCCTTCCGTGCAACCGGGTCGGTCGACATGGAGACAACTGTGATGGTTCGTCCGTGGAAATTGTTTTCGCAGCAGATGATTTTCGCCTGATTTTCAGGAACCCCTTTAACCTTATAGGCCCATTTACGGGTCAGTTTCAATGCGGTCTCATCTCCTTCGGCACCTGTATTCATTGGCAGTACACGGTCGTAGCCAAAATATTCGGTGACAAACTTTTGATAAACGCCAAGAACATCGTTATAAAAAGCCCGGGAGGTGAGCTCCAGCGTTTGAGCCTGTTCAATAAGGGCATTGACAATTCGTGGATGGCAATGTCCCTGGTTCACAGCAGAGTAAGCAGAGAGGAAATCAAAATACTGTTTTCCCTCCACATCCCACATATAAACACCCTGGCCTTTTGCCAGGACAACAGGAAGTGGATGGTAATTGTGAGCTCCGTATTTATCTTCGAGCTCAATAGCCATCTGTGAATTTTTAACTTCAATCATGATCTGGTAAAGTTTGAGTGATTATTTAGTGATAATAAACGAACCGGTATTCAGTAATTTAGAGCCGTCAGTCATCCTGTAATAGTACATGCCGCTTTTAAGTGAGCTAACATCAATGGTTTCAGAGACAGAGTTCATGTTGAACGTACTGATTATTTTTCCCTGGGTATTGTAAACTTCAAAGATGCCGTTTTTGATCAATTCGCTCAGTGTCACGGTCATTTTTTCAGAAGCCGGATTGGGAGCCAGAGTAATGTTCACTTCGGGCATCAGGAGCATCTCAATTCCGGAAACGTTTGTCAATGTCACGTCATCGAAGAAGGCCTCAGTGCCAACCTGTCCGACCGACCCAAACATGTTCGAAGCATTATACCCTCCGCAGGAGAGTAATAATACGGTGATAGAGTCGGGCATTGTCGTATTGTTCCAGTAGTTGACAGGAGCATCAAATTTTGTGTAGGTATCCACAGTCCCATGGAAAACCAGCTTTGTGTATGCAATCGTATCGCGTTTCATCGTCCCGGTGTTCCATTTGGAAAGGAGCAAAATGGCTCCTGTTGAGTCGCCATTTAGTGGATAAGACAAATAATAGCCCTGAAACCGCTCTGGTTTGGTTGTCCACAGGTATGGTACTCCAAGGATTGCGGAGGAGGTGCTCCATTTAATATGCAAGGTTCCAATCACTCCGGGGATGAGGATATTCAGTGCGTCAATTTTTTGAGTAACCAGACGGGCAGCATAGTTTCCTGTATAGGCAACTTCTGTTGGAAGTGCTGTAAGACCTGGCGGAGTAGCAATGGTGTCCAGGATGTTCAGCGTAAAGAAGAATCCACCATCCGGTTCATAAAAGCCATGATTAGGGTTTGGAGTCCATGACTCGAAATCTCCGTTTGGCAAGACAGATTGACTCATTCCGGCAAAGCCAAGGAAGATGACTGCAATAAATGTAAATAGTGTTTTCATATTGTTGTTGTTTTAGTTAATATACTCATGGTTAAATTGTCATGACAACCTGCAATGAGGTTGTCCGGGGTCCTTCAATGGTAATCGGACGAAGTGAATACTCTGTATTTAACACATTATTCACAAGAAATGAGAATTTAAAATCACGGATTAGCACACTGATACGAAAATCGACAATAAAGTTCCCCTTGTTGTGCTCTTCCCGGTACTTCACAATTCCCGAGTGCATTGCTTTGGGTTTATCCAGCTGATACAGGAAAACGTCGATATTTTTCATGTAGCCGTAATATTTTCCTGTGATGCCTGCAGAATATCTCTTTTTAAATGTAAACTGCAGATCTGCCTTACCAAGATGTTGAATCCTGTATTTCAGGATATACCCGCTGGTATCTGAGGAGGTATTGTTAAAGGTATATTGTCGTAGGTTTCCGGTCCCGGTTTCGATATGCTCATAATAGACCAGATTTGGATCCAGGGCAATGGGAACTGAGTAAGTATATCCAAGCATCAAAGAGAGATCCAGGTTCCTGACCAGTTTTCCGTCGCCGGCAACGGTACAGTCGATTCCATAAATACGGGCAGGACCGGTGTTGAGAAATTTAAATCCGGTACTTTTGGCAACAGCAGAATGTCCCCAGAGTCCGAAATTAAACTCTACATAATTGTTGTAGTTTTCAAGGAAGCCTGCCACATCGGCCATCCCGACAAACGTCCCGATTTTGAACATCTGTTTGACTCCCAATTCATATGAGATACTGGTCTCAGAGGCAAGATCCGGGTTTGGATAGAAGCCAAATCCACCTGAATTGGTGGTGATATAACGTTCTCCGATACTGGGAGCGCGATACCCCTGTCCAACCGATCCTCTGATGAAGGTCGCTTTAGCTGCCTGGATATTAAATCCTGTCCTGAATATGGGCTTATTCTCATAAAAACCGGCAATCTGGTAATACTCCCAGCGACCGCCAACGAGGATTGTAATCCGATCGAGAAACCTCTTTTCAAATTGCAGGTAGAGGGCTAGGTTTTCTGATTCAAAGCTGCCGCTTTCATTTGCGGTAGTAGTGCCATCTTCGGCAAGAATACCGGAGAAAACCTGGCCGTAGGAGCGCGAATAGCTATTCATCACGCCGGTAACAAGGACCATTCCCCCTATTTTCTTGAAAGTTTTGGTATACTGGTATTCACTGTAAACGGTCAGATAGCGGTTCGATTGGTTGTTATTAGCCTCCGTATTTCCATAATAGATCCGGTTTTTAAAGCTATGGCTGTTGCCCTTTTCATTGAAATATTTGATGTACGGATCGAGATAGAAGCTGAACTCCTTAAAATGCGATAATGCTCCAGGATAGGCACGATAGATTCCGGTATCGGCATTATACCAGAAATAGGTTTGCGCGTTATCGTTGTACATGAAATTTCCATTCAGGCCGTAAGTCAGCCCTTCTACCTTCTTATTTCTCACACGGGTATTAAAGTATACTTTTACCCGTCGTTCAAACTCCCCCTTATTATATACCGAATCCGGCAATAATTCAGGGGTCCCTCCTATATATCCCTCGTCGGTGTAATAGTTTGCTCCTACGCTTAAATCGAAATTGTCGAATTTCTGCAGATGTGAGATTGAGATGCCATAGATTAACGGATTCAGTCCCGACCAGGGAGTCGCAAAGCTCCTTGATGGTGTACTGTAAATGCCGAGAAATGCATTTACCTTTGTACTGGGTTTGTCTTTGGGGTAGGCTGTCAGGATATTGATCGCCCCGGTTATTGCTGAAGATCCATATACCACCGATGCGGCTCCCTTCACCACTTCGATCTGCTCCACATCGTCAACAGGGAGGAACCCCCAGCTTGGGCGACCTGCATCACCGCGCAGAATGGGCATTCCGTCGACCATCACCATCACGCGGCTACCCAAACCCGAGCTGAAACCGCTGCCTGCCCTTATCTGAGGCTCATTGTCTATGATCGTAATTCCCGGCATTTTATCAATTGCCTTATCAATGCTCATCGGATTGGAGGCATGAATGGCATGGGCTTTGAGGACTTCGATCGAGGCGATGGACTCTTCCAGTTTCTGCTCGTACTTTGAGCCAGAGACCACAACAGTTTGCAGCTCCTGTGTCCCAGGCGAAAGGACGAAATCGACAATAATCTCCTTTTGTCCGTTCACCATTACCTGTCTCTCCTGGCGATCATAGCCTATACAGGTAATCACAAGTGTATGGTCTCCTTTTGGAACTTGAATATGATAGTGGCCGCTGCTG
This sequence comes from uncultured Bacteroidota bacterium, assembly GCA_937900965.1. Taxonomy (GTDB): domain Bacteria; phylum Bacteroidota; class Bacteroidia; order Bacteroidales; family FEN-979; genus QYOJ01. Next base: position 5,134 of record CALCGJ010000074.1, read on the forward strand.
TCGCTGTATGTACCGGTGGAGGATCCTTTGATGCCGATATTAACGAAAGGCATCAGCTCCGAAGTATTCTCATCCGTTACCTTTCCCTTAACCAGGCAATTCTGGGCGGAAAGATATATGGGAACAAAATACCCTGCAAACGCAATTATGATGTAGGGTAATATTTTTCTCATAGAGATAATTTAGCAACAAAATTATACATTTCTTTCAAACAGGAGGTTAAAGAAAGTTAATAGAGTGGTCCATCTCTTGGCGCCAATGGTTTAAAGCGGATTGAGGGGGATGAGATGTTAGGCCCCAGGCCTAACGACGGCCACTTCGCATCTACCTGACGGATCGTTTCATCATCCATCACAATCACATTGGGCCACTCCCGTTGGAAGTTATCAAACTTGAGACTCTTGCGTGTTGCATCAATAAAAAGTGTACTCCTCCTTTCCCCATCCTTCTCCGGGAAAAAGCAGTCACGCATTGGATCGATATTGTTTGCTCCAAGCCAGACTACCGTCGGGAGATCGAACGGATCCACCTCCTCATCCACGAGAACCACAAAACCAACAGTCTCAGGTAAGCCTGCTTCAACCAACTCTCCGGCCAACTTTTTCGCATGACCAGGTTGATTCTTTTTATAAGAGATGACCAGGATTCCAATTCCGTCCTTCAGGAGGGAGTCATTGACTGCAACGATACCGGATCCCAGATTCTGGATCCTGGATCCTGGATCCTGCATCCGGCATCCGGCATCCTTTTTTGTTGCATCAATCCCCATTTTACTTCCTGTGGCATACTGCGTACTCGAGTGGTCGAGAATATCCAGAGGTCCCCGGCTGAACAGGATATTATTCAGTGGGTCTGTATTATCTGAAATTGCCCTTGCAACCTCCCTGTAGTCGGTCAGATCTACATCCGGATCGGTCACTATCAATATTTTGTTGAACATCATTTGCCCGGCACCCCACAAAGCGTTCATTACTTTCTCAGCCTGTCCCGGGTAGCTCTTTTCGATACTTGTAAGAACAATGTTGTGAAAAACGCCCTCCACAGGCATATGCATATCAGTGAGTTCAGGCACCACACTCATCTTCAGTGGCTTGATAAATATCCTCTCGGTAGCTTTCCCTATCGAGCCATCTTCCTGGGGAGGTATCCCTACGATCGTAGCCGGGTAAACTGCTCCTTTCCGGTGCGTGATGCAGGTAACATGGAACTTCGGGAAGAGGTCGGCCAGGGAATAAAATCCGGTATGATCGCCAAAAGGCCCCTCCAGGATCAGCTCCTCTGCCGGGTCTACATATCCTTCGATCACAAAATCGACGTCGGCCGGCACCTCCAGATCATTGGTCAGGCACCTGACCATCTCCACCTTCCGCTTACGGAGAAAACCGGCCAGTAAATATTCGTCCAGGTTCTCAGGCAAAGGGGCGGTAGCCACATAGGTGTAAACAGGATCCCCGCCAAGGGTCACCGAGACAGGCATTCGCATGCCCAGCTTCTTGTATTTCAGGTAATGGTGAGCAGAGCCTTTGTGCAGGTGCCAGTGCATTCCTGTAAGATCGGGACCGAAGAGCTGCATGCGGTACATGCCCAGATTCCTGGAAGGTGGTGCTGTGGTGCCATGGTGCCGTGGTGATTGCCCACTGCCAACTGGAGACTGCGGACTGATAGTGTGTACGCAAGGAAGTGTAATAAACGGTCCTCCATCTGCAGGCCAGCAGGTGAGTACCGGAAGTTTCGTCAGATCGGGGCTTTCCATCACGACCTCCTGGCACTCCCCTCTCCTTTTCCTGCGTTTCGGCATCCAGGAGGCCAGCTCCTGTAACATAGGAAGCGTACGCACCTTATCCATGAAGCCTTCTTTCGGTGCAAGAAACACCTTAAGGATCCTATCTATATCGCGGCCGATGTCGTCAAGATGGTTAACACCCAGTGCCATGCAAATCCGCCTCTCCGACCCCATAGCATTTATCAGTACCGGAAACTCAGTCCCGGTATTTTCGAAGAGGAGCGCTGGTCCGTTCTGCTTGGAAATCCGGTCTGTAATCTCAGTGATCTCCAGTTTGGGAGAGAC
>CALCGJ010000075.1 GCA_937900965.1 uncultured Bacteroidota bacterium
CCCGCCCTTACCTGGAGTGTTTTCACGGGCGGGTTTGGAACCCGCCCTTACCTGGAGTGTTTTCACGGGCGGGTTTGGAACCCGCCCTTACCTGGGTGTTTTCACGGGCGGGTTTGGAACCCGCCCTTACCATTTTGTCCTTCTTTTTTACTATATTTAGTGTCCCTTAATCCAACCCGATGCACCGCATCACCCAAATATCAGCAGGGGGAATGCTTTTATTCCTGTTTTTTACTCAACTCTCCTTTTCCCAGGAGCAGGAGTACAATTTCCGGCATCTGACTACCGAAGATGGACTACCGATCAATTTTAGCTGGCAGGTGCTGAAAGACTCCCGTGGTATCATCTGGATCACAACCAGGGCTGGATCGTTCACAACGGCCAGCATGGAAAAAACCAGGTGACATGGCATGCCGGATCGCTACCAGCCGGGATCTATGTATGCAGAATCGCCACTAACTGCAAATATGAGACGAAGAAGATGGTGATAGTGAATTGATTACGTTAATTTTATTTTTTATGCTTAGTCAGCGGGTAACCCTTTCGAGGTTGCTTCACCTCTGCCTTCGGCTTCGGTTCGCAATGACAAGGTTTCAAATTACCATTGATTGTAATTCGGGGCGCGATTAATCGCGCCCTGAAACAACACCCCCCTTAACCAGCTGAAGTGTCATTGCGAGGAGCTGAAACTGCGAACCAAAGCTGCGAGTGAAACGAAGCAGGAAGCGACGAAGCAACCTCGCACCAGACAGTAGTCAACTAAACGACGAAGCAACCTGCAAACTGTCTGGCAGCGCCGTTTTTCCTCTTTTCTACATCTTTTCAATGTATCCCTCAATCTTATCCAGCAATTCCACAAGATGCTCAGGTGTGGTGAAGGGATTCATCAGGGTTGTGCGGAGGAATATTTTTCCTCTCAACGTGGTTTGTACGATATAAAACTCTCCCTCTACAAGGATTGCTTTCCTGACCCTGGCATTTATCTCATTGTTCTCCAGGTCGGATAACTGATTGTTCATCAACCGGAAACAGACGATGTTTGATTGGGGTTCAATAGCGAGTTCAAAGTGATTCCGTTGTTTGATCAGGGTGGCGAATGTCTTTGCCAGATCGTATAAAGCTGTCACATTCTCACCAAGCACGTCAAGTCCATAAACTTTCATCAGGGTGAAGAATTTCAGGCTCATCATCAGTTTCGTACACTCAAATGTTCGTTTCCCGTAATTGAACCATTCGGGATCTTCCTCCTGTTGCCACAGGTAGTGGGCATCCTGTTGAAATGTTTTGTAAGATTGCTCAGAACGTTTGTATAGTAATGCTGTTGTCAGTGTTGGTGTCATCAGCATTTTATGACAATCAATCACTACGGAGTCGGCCAGGTGAATCCCGCTGACTAGTTGTTTATATTTCCCGGAAAAGATAACCGGGGCACCATGAGCTCCATCAACATGAAACCAGAGATCCCTCTTTGCAGCAAACTCAGCGATGGCCTCCAGGTTGTCGTATGAACCGGTTGCTGTGGAACATGCGCTTCCGATAATGGAGAATACCTTTAATCCTTTCTCAGTCGCTTCCTGAAAGATCAATTCCAACAATTCCGTCTTCATCTGAAAATCCTCATTTGTCTCTATCAAAAGGATCCCATCCGAACCCAATCCCATGATACGGGCGGCTCTGTCGATACAATAATGTGCCTCCGATGAGACCATAACTGCCAGTTTCTCCCCACTACTCCCCTCTTCCCAGATATTTGAGTCTACTTTTACTTTTCTTGCTGTTAAAAGGGCTGTCAGATTACCGAGTGTCCCTCCCGAGGTTAAAAATCCATCTCCTTCACTATCATATCCTAAAGCTTCCGTGAAGCATTGAATCACAAGCCTCTCTATGGCCGTGGAAACTGGCCCCATCTCATAGCCTACCATTCCATTATTTAATACAGCACCCAGAAAATCAGCCAGAGCCGAAACCGGAGCAGGAGGTGACAGCTGGTGTCCCATGTATTTGGGATGATGCAGGTGAATGGAATTGTTAAGCACATCCGAGAAATAGGAGGCTATGTCGTCAGGGTCAACCACGTAGTTCTTCCAGTACTCTACCTGTTTGTCGGGATCCTTCCAGTTCAGGACAGGCATCTCACCGCCCGACTTTGCCTGATCCAGGTAATTAGCCAATAAGTCTACCAGCTTATGCCCTTCCTTTTTGAACCTATCCGTATCGAAAATCTCTGAAATGCTTTTTTTCATAATGGCCTGTTACATGATTGAAGCAAAAATAAAGATTGTTGGTCAGTGTTCCGAAAAACTTTTATTTTCGTGAAATGTATGACCCCTCCTTTAGGTGATTTAGGGGTAAAATTTTTAATCGTAATTTGAAATGGTTGTTCTTCTAGGACCTACGGCATCAGGGAAAACTCAATTGGCCACCCGGCTGGCATACGAGCTGGACGGTGAGATAATCTCGGCTGACTCGCGGCAGGTCTACAGGGGTATGGATATCGGGACCGGCAAAGACCTTCAGGAATATGTTGTGAACGGGAACCCGATTCGTTATCACCTGATCGACATCGCAGATCCCGGATATGAATATAATGTCTATGAATTCCAGCAGGATTTCCTGAAAGCCTATGAAGGTATCATCCAACGGGGGAAATTACCAATACTTTGCGGAGGCACAGGACTGTATATCGAATCAATACTTCGGGGATACCACCTTCCCCGGCTGGAGCCCAACCCGGAGTTGGAGTTGATGCTAAATTCGAAATCAACCCAGGAGCTGATTGATCTTCTGAATACCCTAAGAGAACAGCACAACACCACCGATATCCTCGACCGGAAACGGTTGATCAAAGCTATCCGTATAGGAATGCAAGAGATGAGGCATACCAGGCACCACCGGGAGTTTCCTGAGATTCGGACTGCTGTATTCGGCATTGCTCCAGAACGGACGGTTCTTCGGGAACGGATTACCAGGCGGCTTCATCACCGTCTTGAAAACGGCATGGTAGAGGAGGTAAAACGGCTTCTGGCATCCGGCATCAGTGCTGAAACATTGAAGTTCTATGGGTTGGAGTATAAATTCATCACACAATATCTGACAGGCGAGATCGAGTATGAGGAGATGGTTGTCCAACTGAACCAAGGGATTCACCGTTTCGCCAAACGTCAGATGACCTGGTTCCGGAGGATGGAAAAATCAGGGACCATTATCAATTGGATAGATTCAGCATTGTCGGTAACGGCGCAAATTAGTTTTATTACGAAGAGAATTTAGACTGAAATTATTGGCTGACAGAAATTCTTTACATATTTTTGTCTCTGAAAAGAAACCATAAACATCAACTAAAACCATTTTATATGAAAACACGTACCATTTTACTTTCGATCGGGATTCTGATTATGAGTTCTGTCATTCTGGTTTCAGGATGCAAGAAGAAAGAGGAAGAGCCTATTGTTCCGGCTTTCATCGTTACTTCCATTAATGTGATGCTTCAGAATGATGTTGAAGGTATCCAGTTTTTTGGAAAATGCACCAACGACGATGTGCAGATGACCAAGGTTATCCTTACCACTCCGTTTCAGACCTCCTTCACGTACAACCTGAATGGAAACTATTTCATTAAAGGAGAAGGATTTGATTTACAAGAGGTGGGAACAGGGTATGTTAAACAAACTGGCAAATGGACGTTTATCTTCAGTGGCAACCGTACCGATGACGGTTCACCTTTCACCGTTGAAGCTTCCGTAACCATTAGCAAGTGACGCTGACAAACGTAAAAAAAAGAGGGGTGCCCATTTGGAACGCCCCTTTTTTATTTTGTTCTATTTCGTCTTATCCGGGAATGGCGGAACATCCGGAAGCTCTTCCGGCCAATTCCCGAGCTCAATCAGGATCAGCTCAATAGCTTTATTCAGCTGTTCGTCTTCCCCGGCGTATTCCTTTGCTGGATCATTTTCCACCCAAACATCGGGCTCCACACCAACACCCTCCATCGCCCATTTGTTCTCTTTGAAATCATAGTTGGCAAATTCGGGTTTCCTCAGCTCTCCGCCATCGATGAAAGGCAACGAACCACGGATGCCGATAACTCCACCCCATGTACGGGTCCCAACCAGCTTCCCGAGGTTCAACTGCTTGAACTGGTAGGGAAAGAGGTCTCCATCGGAAGCGGAGTAATGGTCAATCAAACAGATCTTTGGTCCCCACAGGAAAGGGATCCGGCCCGGAACAGGTCCTGTATTCCGTGCCATACGCATTATCACGGCCTCTCTTCTCAGCCTTTCGATGATCATCGGGGAGACATTTCCGCCACCGTTACCACGATCATCAATGATAAGTGCCCGTTTCGTAAGCTGGGGATAGAAATGCTTCACAAACTCATTCAATCCTCCTGGCCCCATATCAGGGATATGAATATAACCTACCTCTCCGTTTGTCGCTTTATCCACTTTCCGTATGTTCTCCTGTACCCAATTGTAGTAATAGAGCTGTGATTCATCTTCTACCGGCACAACAATCGTTTTATGCGCGCCATCAGGTCCAGCCTTATCATTCACAGTCAACTCAACCTGGATGCCGGCTTTGTTGACAAGGGACAGATAAATATCGTTCATCTCTTTTGTTGAGATGCCATCAACGGCAATGATGTAATCCCCCTTTGAAACATCCACGCCAAGTTCAGTTAACGGAGAACGGTTCTCCTTTGACCAGTTTTCGCCCTGCAGGATCTCATCTATCTGATAATAACCTGATTTATCACGGGAAATTTCAGCTCCGAGAAGGCCAAGTTTGATCCGCTCGGGTTTAGGCTTGTCGCCACCACTCACATAAGAATGCCCTACATTCAACTCACCAATCATCTCGCCGATAATGTAATTGAGATCGTTCCTGTTGTTTACGTATGGAACGAGGGGAGCATATTTGTCCCGGATTGCATCCCAGTCAACTCCATGCATGTTTGGGGCATAAAAGAAATATTTCATCTGTCTCCACGATTCATTGAAGATCTGATTCCACTCAGCCTGCAGATCGACCATGATTTTCATGTTAGAGAGACTGACCCAATCCTTCACAGTGATCTTGGATTTAGGCAGATCAATAACGGCGTATTTATCCCCTTTCTCAAGCACCATCTTCTTCATTCCTGATGCAATTTCATAGTTCCCGTAATCGCCCAGCTCCGTCTCCTTCTTATCCTTCAGGTTAAACAAATAGAGTCCAGGCTGTTCTCCACGCTTGCTTTTTACATAATATATGTTGTCGTCAACGGGTGTTAATCCCCAGTAAATCCCAGCTTCAACAGGCAAAGCAACAGTACGCCCTGTGATACCATCAAGATCAACTATAATCTCTTTATCCGTATCCTTTTTATCCTTTTCTTCGTCCTTCGTCCCTCGTCCTTCGTCCTCCACCTCCACTTCATCATTTTCATATGCAAAGGGAGATGGCGTGCTTTTCGCAAGGGTTACAAAATAGATCTTGCTCATATCGTTGTATGCATGATTCCACTCTGTCCAGCTGTAGATGGGGTTAAAATCCCTGTTGGAGGTAAAGAAGAGGTATTTCCCATCCGTAGAAAAAGAGGGATCCCCGACATCATACCAGCCGTCAGTAACAGGTGTTGCCTTTTTGGAACCCAGTTCATACAGAAAAATCTTTGACTCGCCACGCTGAGCCGGCTGGGTATAACCGATCCATTTGCTGTTAGGAGACCATGTATAGTCCCGATATTCAAACTCCTTTGTCTCTGCTACAATGACAACCTCCTTTGTGTCGATATCGACATACTGCAATCGCAGCATTTTGTCGCTCCACAATAATTTTTTACTGTCGGGCGACCATATGGGAAAGTACTTATAGGTATCCGCATTTTTCGTGATCTGGATCGGAGCTTCGCTCCCATCCTGGTTCATGATGTATATCTCATCTTCACCTGTTTGATCGGAGATGAAGGAGAGGTATTTTCCGTCGGGCGACCAGGCCACATCCCGGTCGTGTGTGCCGGATGAGAGGGTCAGATCCTTTGTCACGCCGGAGGTTACAGGTACCGTAAAGATATCGCCACGTGCATCAAATCCCAGTCTCTTCCCATCCGGGGAGATAGTGAAAGAGTTGATGATCTTGCTGGCATCCTTTAACTGGTTTCTGCCGGTAATGAAGTCGTTGGCAATCCGAACATCAAGTTTCGCCGACTGTTCAGTACCCAGATCAAAAATATAGATGTACCCGCCATTCTCATACACTATGGCATTATCACCCATTGAGGGAAACTTCACATCATAATTCGTATAGTTAGTAAGCTTCTTTGTCTCTTTCGTTTTCAGGTCGATGACAAAGAGGTTCATCGTGCGATCGCGGTCAGAACAGAAATATATCTTATCTCCTTTCCACATCGGGAGGATATCCTGGGCAGGATTGTTGGTCAGGTTTTCAGTTTCTTTGGATTTAAAATCATAGATCCAGATGTCGTCAGCCATTCCGCCCCGGTAATATTTCCAGGTACGGAATTCACGGAAGATGCGGTTGTAGGCCAGTTTGCTTTTATCCGGGGAGTAGGAACAGAAACCACCTGCCGGCAGGGGTAATTCTTCAGACAAACCACCCTCTTTGTTGATCAGAAACAATTGTCCTTTGAAGCTGTTGAACGACTGTTTGCGAGACCGGTAAACGATATTGCCGTCATCCCGCCAGGTCAGAACAATATTGTTCGGCCCCATCCTGTCGGAGATGTCATCCCTTCCCAGTGTTGCTGTATAAGTAAGCCGAACAGGAACACCTCCTTCTGCCGGGATCAGGAATACTTCAGTATTGCCGTCATATTGTCCCGTGAAAGCAATATTCTGCCCATCAGGCGAAAAGCGGGCAAACATCTCGTAGCCTTCTGAATCGTTCGTTAATTTGCGGGCTACACCTCCGGTTTTTGCAACTGTATAGAGGTCCCCTGCGTAAGTAAATACAATTTGGTTTCCATGGATCGCCGGGAAACGCAACAACCGGGCTTCATCCTGGGCATAAGTCAGTCCCAGGAGCAGAAAAGCAATTAGCGTAAAGATAATATTTTTCATATCTGAGTAAGTTGAATGAATCGTATGTGAACGGCCAAATTTATCCAGAAAAAAGGAAACCGGAAAAGAAAATCGATAATACCCCTGGATTGCACGATGAAATCAGAACCCGATCATCCATGCTGTGTGATATATATCACGTGTGCATGCGGAAAATCGTCTGGTATAAAATTGTACTTTTGTAGAAAATTACGGATACCGGATACCGGATACCGGATACCGGATGCCGGATGCCGGTTTCGAGTTAACTGTTTTTCGTTTTCAATTTTCAATTATCAATTTGAATCATCCCTAATCGCTAATCACTAATCCCTAATCACTAATAATATGTCAATTGAAGTAAAATTTCCGGGTGGAGTGAAAGTAGACGCCCATATTGAACCATTTGTAATCTCAACCGACCAATCGGTCAGAGGTGGGGGAGAGGGCTCAGCCCCTGCCCCATTCACCCTGTTTCTTGCATCCCTGGCAACATGTGCCGGCTATTACGTAAAAGCTTTCTGCGATTCACGCGGGCTTTTTTCCGAAGGGATCTCCCTTACGATGGACACTGAATATGACCCCGTTAATAAAATGATCGGAAAAATCATCATCAAGATCATTGTTCCAATGGATTTTCCGGAAAAATATGATAATGCACTGATTAATGCCGCGAATGTTTGTGCAGTAAAACAGCATCTTTCCGAACAGATTAAAGTTGAAACAACAGTGGTAAGGAAATAAATATGAAATCAAAAAAAGGATTTAGTTCAACTTCCGTCCATGGTGTAGGTGAGCGAGACAAAATGGGAAGTGTGGTCATGCCGATCTACCAGACCTCCACTTTCTTTTTTAAAAGTGCCGAAGATGGTGCAAAATGTTTCTCCGGTGAGAGTGACGGCTTCATCTATACCCGGTTGGGAAATCCGACTATTGACGAATTTGAAGCGACCATTGCCGCCCTTGAACACGGGTACAATGGCATCGCAACCTCTTCCGGTATGGCTGCTGTGAACACGGTCTATCTTACCTATCTTGGACAGGGTGACCATGTGGTATGTCACAACGCCCTGTACGGTCCATCAAGAGGAATCCTGGAGACTGCCTATCCAAGGTTTGGGGTAGAGTCGGCATTTGTTGATACTACGGATTTAAAAAATGTGGAAGATGCCATCAAGCCCAATACACGGCTGATCTTTTTGGAGACACCTGCCAATCCAACTATCGGAATCTGTGACATCGAAGCGATCTGTAAACTGGCTCACCAGCATGGGATCAAAGTTTGTGTGGACAATACCTTTTGCAGTCCCTATTTGCAAAACCCCTTAGACCTTGGTGCTGATATCGTGCTTCACTCCCTTACCAAGTTTATCAACGGGCATGCTGATATCGTTGGTGGAATCGTGATCCCAAAATCCGAAGAGGATTATGGAAAACTGAATTACACGATGGTCAATTTTGGATTCAATATGGATCCACACCAGGCATTTCTGGCCCGAAGGGGCGTTAAAACCCTGGGGATCCGTATCGATCGAGCTCAGGAGAATGCGATGAAAGTTGCCGAGTACCTGGAATCCCATCCCAAAATCGCATGGGTGAAATACCCCGGACTCAAATCCCATCCCCAGTATGATCTGGCAAAAAAACAGATGCGAGGTCCTGGTGCTATGATCAGTTTCGAATTAAAGGGAGGCTATGAGGCAGGTAAGAGGTTGATGGACAACGTTAAGTTTTGTGTGCTTGCTGTATCTCTCGGCGGTATTGAAACCCTGATCCAGCATCCAGCCTCGATGACTCACTCTAAACTGTCGAAGGAGGCCAGAAACGTTGGTGGTATCACGCAGGGGCTCGTCAGGTTGGCTATAGGTATCGAGGAGGTGGAAGACATCATTGCCGACCTGGAGCAGGCGATGGAGGAATAAGGAATATTTTCGTAAGTTTGACGTGTCACATTGTTAGATATGGCCCAGACTTCCAAAATACTATTCACCCTTCACCTCTTTCTATTCACGCTTTTCTCTCCATCCATCTTTTCTCAAAAAGTGGCCCTGGTTCTCTCTGGGGGTGGCGCTAGAGGAGCAGCACACATCGGCGTGATCCGTGCCCTGGAGGAGCAACATGTACCTATAGATTATGTGGTTGGCACCTCAATAGGAGCCATTGTGGGTGCTCTCTATGCCATCGGCTATACCCCCGATGAGATGGAGCAGCTGATGGACTCTCCCGAATTTTCAAAATGGGTAGCTGGTGTTATAGATGAAAAGTACCGGTACTATTTCTGGAAGGATGATCCCAATGCTTCATGGGTTTCCCTTGATTTCAATCCTAAGAAGAAGTTGACCACAGTCCTCCCAACAAGCCTGATCAATCCATTCGAGATTGATTTTGAATTCATGCGATTATTTGATCCGGCTTCAGCCGCTGCAGGATATGATTTCAACAATCTGATGGTACCTTTCCGGTGTGTTGTTGCGGATATCGATTCTACGCAAATCATGGTTATGAGGAACGGCAATCTCAGCACTGCCGTAAGAGGATCCATGTCAATCCCACTAATATTCAATCCATTACGGTACAAAGATAAACTCCTTTTCGATGGAGGCATGTACAACAACTTCCCGGCGAATGTGGCTCAGGATGATTTTCACCCGGATGTGATCATTGGATCGAGGGTAGCACAACGATATGGCAAGGCCGACCCCGATGACGTGGTTAGCCAGTTGTTGACGATGTTGATGGAGCGTCAGAGCGATACCATCACATACTCAAACTCTGTGATGATTGTCCCTTCGATCCCTACAATCAATCTGCTTGATTTTAGCCAGACTGAAACCCTGGTTGATAATGGCTATATTGCTGCCATGAAAATGATCCCGGAGATACGCAAGCTTGTCAATGACAGCCTGCTTCCTGAAGACCTTCTACGCAAACGAATCTATTTCAAAGCAAAAGAACCCAAACTGGTTTTCGACTCAATCATTGTCAAAGGACTTTCAAAGGCTCAGACGCTTAATGTTCAAAAAACGCTCAAGCATAATAACAAAACTTTGACTATAAGCGAGTTAAAAAAATACTACTTCCGTTTTATTGATGAAGGATTAGTCAAGACAATCTTTCCATCTGCAATTTTCAATCCTGAAACTGGTTTTTACGATCTCTACCTGGATATTCAAAAAGCTCCCAATTTCAATGCACAATTCGGTGGGAACATTTCTCTCGGGACGAGCAATGAAGGATTTCTTCAGCTTCGCTACAGGTACCTTTGGATCCACTCCATAAGAGTGCTGGCCAACGGATATTTCGGCAGGTTTTACAACTCGATGAAGGTGGGAGGTCGCATAGATTTTACATCAAGACTCCCCGGGTATCTTGAGCTTTACTACACCTATAACAACTACAACTATTTCAAGAATACAACCTACTTCTTTGACGACCTCACCCCTTCCAACATCAGGCAATGGGAAAGCTTTACCGCCCTTGGCGGTGGCATCCCAATCACGAACAAGGGGAAGCTGAGTCTTCGAATGATTAACGCAATCACCTCTTCTGATTACTACCAGACGAACGATTTTTCACGTCTGGATACAGCTGATCAGACCAAATTCAATTTTTTCAGCCCAAGGATCTGTTTTGAGCTGAACAGCTTGAACCGCAAGCAGTTTCCTGATGCAGGAGCCCGTTTAAGTGTCACATTTTCCTACATGAATGGACGGGAAATCCTGATCCCAGGGTCCCAGTCTGCCAACAAATCAGAGCAAACGAGATATCCTGAATGGATCGAGATCAAAGCTCTTTGGGATAACTATTTTGAAACGATTGGTCCACTGAAACTTGGGTTTTATGGAGAGTTGTGTATAACCAACCAACCATTCTTTTTAAATTACACGTCAAGTATAATGTATGCACCTGTTTTTAGCCCGCTTCCGGAGATGCAATCACTGTTCTTACCACAATTCAGGGCAACAAGTTATCTGGGAGGAGGAATAAAGGCCGTTTTAAAGATCTATAAAAAACTGGAACTCAGGGCAGAGGGTTACATTTTTCAACCATATCAACAGATCCTGCAGAATCCCATTGACTATACCGCATACGATGGTCCGATTCTTAGCGACCGCTCCTACATTGTAAATACCACTCTTGTATACCATACTTTCCTGGGTCCTCTGAGTGCAGGCGTTAGTTTTTACGACAAACTCCAGTCCCCCTATACATTTAATCTCAATTTCGGATATATCATCTTTAATCGCAGTGCCTTACCCTGATAATCGCTTTTTTGATATATCAGAATAAATGCTATTTTTGCAGTTGAAACGCAACTTACCGGCATAGTTCGGAACCTACAGTATTATATTTATATGACTTTTGTTAACTCATGGAAAACAAAGAGCACACCAATCAGAATCCTGATCTGGACCAAGATCCAGTTCAGGAGGAGAATTCTTCACCTGATAAATTAGAGGAAACAACCACAAAGACTCCAGAAATCATTCCGGAGCCAAATGATTCTAACGGAGAACAACCAACCCCACCAGAAGCAGCTGTATCTGAAGCTCCTGCTGCATTGATTGAACCCACTCCTCCTGTTGATGAATCTACTCCCATTGACATTCCGGTTGAGGATTCTGCTATTGAAGCTACTATTACAGATGATGCAATAGAAGTGAAAGCAGAACCAGAAGTGAAAGCAGAAGCTGAGGTAGAAGCCGATGCTGTTGCAGAACCGGAAAAGAAAGAGGCAGTAAAAGAAAAAAAAGAAAAGAAAACGAAGACAAAGACGAAAAAGGAGAAAGAAGAAGAAAACGTAGAAGGAGAGAAAGAAGAGGGGAAAGAAGAGGGGAAAGAAGAAGAAAAAAAGGACAAGAAGGCAACAAAGAAAGCCACTAAGAAAGCAGAAGTAAAGGAGCCTGAGGAGAAGAAGGAGAAAGAGAAACAAGCTAAAGTGGTAGCCGAAGATATTGTTGATGACGTCAAACATGACAACTCAGAAGAGGGTCTTAATCAATATACACAGGAACAGCTTCTCGATTTACTTGAGATTGCAGTTGCCGAACCTGATCTTAATGCAGTTAAAACCAGGGTTGCACAGATCAAAATGGCATTTGTTAAGAAGCGGGATGAACGAGAAGAACCCAGTGAACTGGTAGACACCAGTGAACCGGTAGAACCCGTTGTACAGGAAGAACCCATTATACAGGAAGAACCTTCTGAACAGGAGAAAGAGACTGATGGGGCACCAAAAAAACAACCGACACAGGCTGAGCTTAACTCCCGTTTCGATGCCTTGTTTAGTATTTACAAAGCCAACAAAGGCCGTTACATAGCTGAACAGGAGAAGCTTAAAAAGGAAAACCTTGAGAAGAAGAACAAAATCCTTGATGCGCTCCGAAACCTGATCAATTCAGAGGAGGCTCTGAAAAAGACTTACGATGAATTCAAGGTTTTACAAGATCAATGGAAAGAGGTCGGGATGGTTCCCCGTAATGAGATTAACAACCTCTGGCAGAATTATCATTTTCTGGTTGAGATGTTCTTCGAAAAAGTCAAGCTGAATAAAGAGCTCAAAGACCTTGATCTGAAGAAAAATTTGGAAGCCAAGATTAAATTGTGTGAAAAAACCGAAGAGTTGCTGCTTGAGTCATCGGTACTTAAAACATTCAAGCAGCTTCAAAAGTATCATGACGATTGGAAAGAGATAGGGCCGGCACCTACAGATAAGAAGGATGAAATCTGGGAGCGTTTCAAGAATGCAACCGACAAGATAAACGAACGCAGGCGGGATTATTATGCCTCACTTGAAGAGGAGCAGACGAACAATCTTGAAACCAAAAATGCATTGTGTCAACAAGCGGAAGAGGTATTGACTTTCCGGAATGAAACTGTTAAAGAATGGCAAGACAACACGCATAAGGTCAACGAGTTATTAAATATTTGGAAAAGTGTTGGGCCTGTGCCACAGAAACATAATGCTGAGATCTGGGCACGATTCAAAGGTAGCCTTGACGCCTTTTTTAGCAGTAAAAAGGAATTTTTCGACAAGGTTAAAGACCAGCAGATGCACAACTACAATCTCAAAGTAGATCTATGTGTTCAGGCTGAGGCGATCAAGGGCAGTACCGATTGGAAAAAGACCACGAACGACCTGATTCACCTGCAGGGAGAGTGGAAAAGAGTTGGACCTGTACCCCGTAAACATTCAGACAGGATATGGAAACGCTTCCGTTCTGCCTGTGATGAATTTTTTAAAACCAAATCCGCTTACTTTGCTAATATTCATACTCATGAAGATGAGAATATGAAGGCAAAAGAAGAGTTGCTGAATAAGTTGAAAGATCACCAATTCAGTGAAAATAAAAGTAAAAACCTGGATGACCTGAAGGGATTTCAAAGGGAGTGGACGCAGATCGGGCACGTTCCTTTTAAGGAACGCGACAGACTGCAGAATGAATTTCGTAAGTTGGTTAATCAGCACCTCGATAAGCTCAAAATCAGTGAGCTTGAGATGACAGCCGTGAGTTACCAGACGAAGATGGAGTCGATGAAGAGCGACCCTCAGGGCAGGAGGATGATTACCCGGGAGAGAGAGACTCTGACTGTAAAAATAAGCAAACTCCGTGATGACATCAACCTGTGGGAAAACAACATCGGCTTCCTGGCCAACTCAAAAAATGCCAACATACTGAGAGTTGAATTTGAGAAGAAGATCGAAAAGGCAAAGAGTGATCTGAAGGTGATGGAGGCGAAGTTTAAAATTCTTAGACAACAATAAGGGACGAGGGACGAAGGACGAGGGACGAAGGACGTGAGACGTGGATCGTAAACCGTGAATCGAAAATACAATCGAAAATCGGATATCGCATTAATCGTAAATTGAAATGGCTGGGAATTCAATAGGTAAAAATCTTGTACTTACCACTTTTGGTGAGTCTCACGGACCTGCTGTAGGAGGGATTTTGGATGGATTTCCTCCCGGGATCGAAATTGATCTCCCCTTTATCCAATCAGAAATCAATCGCAGGAATCCTGCTAAATATCCCTTTGCAACACCTCGTGCTGAAGAGGACAAACTCGAGATTCTTTCCGGGACTTACGAAGGCATGTCCACCGGAGCTCCCATCGGGTTCCTCGTATTCAATAAAGACCAGCGACCTGACGACTACGACCACTTAAAGGATCTTTACCGCCCTTCACATGCTGATTTTACATATGATGCACGGTACGGGATACGGGATCCAAGAGGTGGTGGACGTGCATCAGCCAGAACTACTCTGGCTGTAGTTGCCGGAGGTGCATTTGCCAGGTTGCTTCTATCTTTGCAGAACATCTCCATTACAGGATATGTATCACAAATTGGCCCACATTCTTTGCCAACAGGATTTACACTCTCTGACCGGACCCTGGTCAGACTCTCTCCCCTTGCTTGTCCACATGAAAAGAGTACACAAAAGATGCTGGACTATCTCCATGCATTAAAAAATGAGGGAGATACAGCTGGCGGAGTAATTTCCTGCATCATCAACGGTGTACCAGCCGGCATTGGTGATCCGCTTTTTGACAAACTTCAGGCTGACCTGGCCAAGGCGATGCTGACCATCAACGCCGTGAAAGGATTTGAGTATGGTTCCGGGTTCAAAGCTGCAACAATGCAGGGCTCCGAACACAATGATCCATTTATCCTTAAGGATAACCTGATTAAAACCAAAACCAACCACTCCGGCGGCATCCAGGGAGGCATCTCCAACGGGATGAACATCACGTTCAATGTCGCTTTCAAGCCTGTATCCACCCTGGGTATGAAGCAAAAAACAATCAATAAAGCCGGCGACCAGATTACCTTTAAAGCAGAAGGCCGGCACGATGTGTGTGTTGTTCCCAGAGCAGTACCTATTGTTGAAGCAATGGCGGCACTGGTGATTGCGGATAAGTTGAGCAAGTGAACAAGCGGGCAAGTTAGACAGGTTGATCTGGTTTGACAAGTTAGTCAGAAGGTTGGCAGGTCAATGACCGAAGTGCTTCATGAACGGAAAATTCGCAAGCGACAGCATCTCCCTGTCACCTTTTGTATCACCATAAGCATAAATAGAGGCGTATTCAGAAAGGTTATATGCCGCTTTGATCCTTCTTGCTTTTTCAGCACCTCTGCAATTCTTTCCTTCTAATTTTCCTGTCAAAATACCGTTCCTGACTTCCATTTCAGTGGAAAGAAGGCTGACCCCAAGTTTAGATGCAAATGGTTTGACGTATTGTGTAACAGATGCTGTAACAATAACTACCTGATCCCCGTTTTGAATATGCTCTTCGATTTTCGCCAGTGAGGATTTGCGGATAATCCGTGGAAGCGCTTCAAGAGCGTATTTCTCTCCCATCTGTTCCAACTGTTCTGCAGGGAGTCCTTTAAAAAAACGGATAAGCACCTTTTCCTTCGCCCTGTTAACAGAAACAAGTCCAATTTTATATCCTGCCAACCAGTGGAGCAATGCAAACGTACTTCTCCATACTTGACCTGCAGGGAAAGAGTACTTCAAGAAGTCAAGGAATGAATCTTTTTTTGTAATAGTTCCGTCAAAATCAAATAGTGCCAGGTTCATCTACAGGGAGAGTCTTTTAAATAGTTTCTCAGGAATATGTGTAATAATCAACATGATCAACCGCCAGATCCGGAATGAGTAGATAACCTCCCTCCCCTTCTGTTGTGATCTGAAGATATGTTCCGCCAATTTCTCCGGGGAGGAGGTAAGTTTCTCAGGAATGGATAAATCCTTCGTCATTTTTGTCCTAACATACCCGGGCTTAACAGTTAATACATGGACTTTGCTTGGGTGCAAGCGATTCCTCAATCCAGATAAAAAGGCAGAAACCGCAGCTTTTGAAGATCCGTAAATATAATTTGATGTCCGCCCACGATCGCCTGCAACTGAACTAATGCCAACGATGAATCCGGTCCTTTTTTTCTCGTATTCATTTGCCACTACACTCAGGATAGTTGCACAGCCTGTAAAATTAACCTCAACAGTATGCACAATCTCCGTGATCTCCTTGGCAGAGGCGGGAAGGGTTCCCAGGTATCCGATGCAGAACAGGGTGCCTGAAGGCATTGGATTCAGTGAGGTAAAAAAAAGTTGATGTGAGGAAAATTCAGTTACATCAAATTCCTTCATCCTTACTTCCACCTGGTATCTGATCTGAAGATCGCTGGCAAACCTTTCCAACTCTTTTGCATTCCGGGCAGCCAGAAAAAGGTTATATCCATGCCTGGCATAGACAATTGCCAATGCCCTGGCGATATCACTTTTTGCACCGAGAATAAGGATAAATTCCATCTTACAACTGCAATCTTATGGATTGTAAAGAAATAAATTTTGCATCGGCTCTCAACTCTTTCCTGATCTTCAGGAATCCGTCCAACTTTTCATACCCCTTTCTAAACATTGCGGTATTCATCCTGACATCTTTGGATAAATAAATTCTGCCATTACAGGATAACACAATCTTATCCAGCTCCTCCAACAGCCTGAAGATGCCCGGAGAAACTTTGAAATCAAGTGCAAGTGTATATCCTTCACAGGGGAAAGATAAATAATTTTCATTTTCCTTGCCAAAAAGTTTCAGTACTGCAAGAAAAGAACCCTGGCCACTTCTGTGAATCCTTATCAGAATCTCCCTGAGGCCGTCAAAACTTTTCTCTTTAGGCAATACAAACTGATATTGAGTAAATCCCTGTCTGCCATAGATCCTGTTCCAGTTATTCACTGCATCAAGGGGATAGAAGAATGCATCGACAGAGACTGTGGATTCGATAAAATTATCGCGTATTTTGTTATAATACAAATAATTAAATGCTTTTACACTCATTGTGTTCAGACAAAATACCGGAAAATAAAACGGGATGTTCAGGGATTTTGATGGAGAATAATTCAGATTTCCGTCACAGGCAAAATCACCCTTCATGAATAAACACCTGCCAAGGTTTTTTTCTGAAGCCAGGCTATCGATCCAGGCAACTGAATATGGTTCAAGTTCATGTTTATCAAATAAATCAAATGTTGATTGAAGGTTTTCAGACTTTATGGTTTGCTGCAGGATATTCCGGCTGGTCACCTGCTGCAACTTGATCCTGGAATCAAGGATGATCCCGGTAAGTCCCATCCCTCCGCAGGTTGCCCGGAAAATTTCACTGTTCTGATCTGGTGCACAGGTAATACATGTTCCATCAGACAACAGTAACCTGAAATCCAAAACATTAGAACTGAAACAACCTGCCTGGTGATGGTTTTTCCCATGGATATCAGAGGCAATCGCCCCGCCAACTGTGATCAACTTAGTGCCGGGAGTAACACGGAGGAACCAACCTTGTGGAAGGAAAATCCGAACAATGTCTTCAAGTAAAACTCCTGATTCACAATGGAGAATTCCGGATTGATCATCAAAGGAGATGAATTTATTTAACTGCAACAGGTTGATTACGTTTTTTCCCAAAGCGCTGTCACCATAAGAACGTCCATTTCCACGGGGTATCGTAGTCCCTTCATTCAGGATATAAGATCTTGCCTCTTGTTCATCGTTGCACATGAAAACAGAAGATTCAACAACCGGATAGTTGCCCCAACTTGTCAGGTTCCGGGTATCACTCTCATGGATGTTCAAATATCCTGGCATCGATTACTGAAAAAAAGAGATGATGACAATAGAACTTATTGCCCAAAGAAATATGGTAATCAGCAAATGCTTATCGCGCAGAATCTCCTGTTCAGGATTCGCACCTCCGTTCCTGTTATATATAACAAACAAGTATCTGAAAATGCCATAGATAACAAATGGTGTGGTATAAATCAGGTGCTTGTGTGAAACATTCAGGATTGAATAGAGGGAGTATGTTATAATGGACAGTGTAGCAGTAATGGAGATAAACTGGTCAAGTAATTTCTCAGAATACTGGTTTAGTACTTTCCTGGCAATTTGCTTGCCATCTGTGTTATACTTAATGAACTCCGTACGACGCTTTGACAGAGCCAGGAACAGGGCCAGCAATCCGACACACAGGAGTAACCAGTCGGAGACAGGTACATGAATCGCCAGTCCTCCTGCCAGGATTCGGGTAATGAAACCCAGCGAAATCAGTAAAATATCAACAAGTACAATATGTTTTAGCTTTATCGAATAAAGCAAATTGATAATAAGATAAATCAACACCATGAAAGCGACCTCCAGATTGACCAAAAACCAGGCAACCAGTAAGGCTATCGTAACCAATCCAGCTGAAACAAAAGCTGCATGTCCGGGAGAAATAAGTCCTGCAGCAACCGGCCGGTTTTTCTTTTCCGGATGAATTCTATCATACTGCAAATCACAAAGATCATTCAGAAAATAGACAGAGCTTGATGCCAGGCAAAATGAGATAAATGTCCATAGAATTTTTACCAGAAGATCGAGTTCAAATAAATCACCAGCAAAAATTATGGGGGCAAATACAAACAGATTTTTAAGATAGTGGTCCGGTCTGGCTGTCCTGATGTATTTTTTAATCATGGTTCCCAATATTAATCAAAATAGGCTATTTTTGAGCAGATTGAAAATGTTCGCCATGTGCTACGAAGGCTATTTGCCTTACAAACATACAAACAAATGCGAATTCCTCTGATCAGGAGCGGTCCAAATCCGGCGTTTCTCTATTGGATGCTGGCAGGATGGGTTGTTCTAAACCTTTTTCAGATAGTGTTTACAGGGTTGCTGGATGATGAAGCGCTATACTGGTTTCACGGTCAGCGGCTTGATTGGGGATATTTCGAACAAGCCCCATTCTCAGGTTACCTGATCAGGGCCGGTTCAACACTGTTTTCCGGAGAATTGGGTGTAAGGGTAACTAGTCTGATTCTATCCACTCTTTCAATTTATCTGATTAGTCGTATTGCAGGGGTTACCAACTACCTCCTCTACGGAGCCCTGGTTTTTGCTGTGCTAATCATACATGCAGGGGGATTCATTGCGACACCGGATTTTCCAGCAATGTTTTTTGTAGTCCTTTTCTTTATGGCCTACCAGCATTTTCTCCAAAAGCCTTCCATGTTGAACACCTTCCTCTGGGGATGTACCATGGCCGGGATAATGTACTCCAAATATAACGGTGTACTTGTTATTCTATTGACGGTTCTCTCAAATATCAGGTTATTAGGAACACCCAGGTTTTATCTGGCTGTTTGTTCCGGTATTCTTGTTTTCCTCCCGCACCTGATATGGCTGATACAGCATGATTTCCAAACCATTAACTTTATCCTGTTTGAACGGAGTTTTGCCAGTATAAACCATCTTGTTGCATTGAAGGATTATCTCCTTAGCGTATTATTGGTTTTTGGGCCCCTGATGTCTGTAGTATTGATCTGGTTTACCATTGCCCGCAAACCGAAGGATCTTTTTGAACGGGGTTTGAAATTTTCAGCGTTGGGTCTTCTGGTATTTTTCCTGTTCTACACCTTCAGGGGAAGAGTGGAAGGCAACTGGGCTGCTCCTGCAGTCGTTCCCATGCTAATCCTGGCATACAGGAGTCTTGAAAGTAAGCAGAGACTGCATAAGACTATCTATATCTTATCCTGCATCAGTCTTGCCTTCATTCTACTGGCGAGAATTTACCTTATGGATAACTTCTTTAGGATGCCTCATCGGATCGCAAACCTGACAACTTTGTACGACTGGGATGACTGGGCTAAAGAGATTGAAGACCATGCAGAAGGATGCCCGGTTGTTTTTTTTAATTCCTACCAGAAAGCGTCTAAATACATCTTCTACACCCGGGAGCAAGCAGTTAGCCTGGACAGCTATACCTATCACAAAACACAATTTTTCTACCGGAACGATATAGAAAGGGAAATGCAAGGCAAGCGGGTTTGTATTCTTGGATTTTCACCCTCTGCACCACCACCTGACAAAACCTGCTACGAAGGAAAAATCTACGACAATACCTGTTATTCCTTTATTGACAACTTCAGATCTTATTTCCGGGTTCCTCTTGAAATTGGCAGGATAGATACAGAATCCAGAGCCAGTTCCGTGATTCCTGTAAATGTACGGATTGTGAATCCTGATCCGGATACATTGAGGTTTGATCAGAATCCCACATTCCCATCCTATTTAGTCTATCATTTTTATCAGGATGGTAAATTTTCCATAGAGAAGGAGCCGGCGGCAGAGATTACCCATATGGTGATTCCCGGATCCTTCGCTGACACCGTAATCCAGATCAGAACTCCCGCCAGTCCGGGTAACTATTTATTTATGGTTTCTATTCAAACCGGATGGCTTCCTCCTGCAAAGAACACCTATTACAGAACTATCCGGATTCAATGATCCAGATCAAACAGCCTGGCATGAAAATAGCTTTGATTCACTATAGGTTACTATTGAAAGGCGGTTTGGAAACGCGGCTAAAGAATTATATCGACTATTTTACTTCCCGGGGAGATGAAGTGACTGTCATTTGCACGAGATTTGACCCTACCCTGCAAATCCCGGACAGCACAAAGATTCTGAGAGTAAGACTTGGTATCATGCCAAAGATCTTCAGAAAATGGTTCTTCAATTACCGGTTGAAACATGTGATGGAGACAAACCGTTTTGATTTCAGCCTTTCTCTAGGGCGTACCTCTTTTCAGGATGCCGTATTGGCACCCGCTACGCATCTTGGCTTTATGATCGCAACCGGCAAGAGGCATCACTCCGTAAGCGACCGGCTCCGCATCTCACTGGATAAGAGAGCATTTGGACGTTCTAAAATGATATTTGCCGCTTCTCAGATGATGAAGGATGAGGTCATCCGGTTGTACCAAATTGATGCCCGGAAAATCCATATACTATACCCTCCTCTAAACACCGGGGATTTCAATTCTGATCAAAAACACAGCCAGCAAGACTTAAAACGCAACTATGGCATGGATCCCGGAAAACTTAGTTTCTTATTCGTTTCAGGAAGTCATAAAAGAAAAGGGCTACCCCTTCTGCTCCGAATCTTTTCCGCGTTGGATCCGGCAAGATATGAACTTTTTATTGCCGGAGATCAGGCAAAGGTCAACGCATTTCCCAACATCCATACCGTTGGGTTTCATACTTCGTTACGGGAGTTGTATACAGCAGCTGATATCACCATTCACCCTGCTGTTTTTGAACCATTTGGTCAGATTATTTCCGAATCGCTTCAATGCGGCACTCCGGTGATGGTTAGTGAAAACACAGGAGCCAAAGAAATTGTCACCCGGGATACGGGGGTCGTAGTGACCGGTTTTAACGTTGAATCCTGGCTTCGTGAAATCGAAAATCTGGATCTAACCCGCTTTGACATTCCGTCAAATTTCGCCACTTCATTTCATCTTACCCTGGAACAGCACTGTGAGGACATGTTGCTTCGAGCTTCTACCTTCTAACTTCCAGTTCGTACCTCGTAAATCGTA
>CALCGJ010000076.1 GCA_937900965.1 uncultured Bacteroidota bacterium
TCGTCCTTCGTCCTTCGTCCCTCGTCCTTCGTCCCTCGTCCCTCGTCCCTCGTCCCTCGTCCTTCGTCCTTCGTCCTTCGTCCCTCGTCCGGCATCCGGCATCCGGTATCTGGTATCCGGCATCCAGGATCATTTCAACAGCCATTAAGGCTTGCCTGGCATCATGGCTTCGCGTGAGATAATTCAGATCTTCATCGAAGAACGATTGAACGCCCAGACTTATTCGATTAATCGCGCTATGGGTTAATGCGTCCAGATACTCTGGAGTAACATCGTCGGGATTCATTTCAAGGGTAATTTCCTGAGGCTGGCAGCTGGCAGTCTGCTTCTCATCCCTCGTTTCTTGAACCTTGAACCTTGAACCTTGAACCTTTCCAAGGATCTCATCCAACTGTTCCACCGACAACAGAGATGGTGTTCCACCTCCGAAGTAAATCGTCTCAACCGGTTCATCTTCAAGGTAATCACTGGCGAATTCGATCTCCTTCATGAGTGAATGAAAAAATTCATCCCGGAATTTAAGGGTAGCCAGGGAGAAGAAGTTGCAGTAGTTGCATTTCTGTTTGCAGAAAGGAATATGGAGGTAAATTCCGGCCACCTGACTACTTTTTCAGAATGATACGGAATGTGGTTCCTTTGCCGATGGCAGATGTTTTAACAAAGATTTTCCCCGAGTGATAATTTTCTATGATCCGTTTGGAAAGGGTGAGTCCCAATCCCCAGCCCCGGGTCTTGGATGTATATCCGGGATGGAAGATGGTTTTGAACCGCGATTTCTGGATCCCTTTACCGGTATCTGAAATATCAATCACTACCTGTTTGATATCTTCCGTGACTACAATATGAATGGAGCCATTCCCCTCCATGGCATCCACAGCGTTTTTACACAGGTTCTCAATCACCCATTCAAAGAGGTGCAGGTTTATCGGTGCAGATACCTGGGTAGTGAGGTCGGGAGTAATGGTAAACCGGACCTTCGGAGAGACCCGTGACTTGATATAGTTTACCGAATCATATATAACCATCACGATGTTGTAAGGTTCCAAACGGGCAGTGGAGCCGATTTTGGAGAACCGGTCTGTGATTGTCTCCAGCCGGTGGACATCTTTTGCAATTTCATGAACTGTATCTTCATCCAGCCCTTTCAGTTTCAGCAGTTCGACCCATCCAATCATGGAAGAAAGAGGAGTTCCCAGCTGGTGAGCAGTCTCCTTTGCCATCCCTACCCATACCTGGTTCTGTTCCGATTTTCGTGCCGTACTGAAAAGGAGGTATGCAATGAAAAGAAAGATGCCGAATACGCCAAACATCACGAATGGGTAGTATTTCAACTGGGTGAGGAGGAAGGAGTCTTTGTAGAAGATATAGCGAATTCCTGTACCTGCCAGGTTAACTTCAATGGGCCGGTTTTGCGACTTCATCGCTTCCAGGGTGCGGGTCAGAAAAGCGGAATCCATCATCTTTGTTTCCGGCAAATTTCCAAATGCGATTACCAACCTTTTCGTACTGTCAGTGATGATCACCGGAACCGAAGCGGAATTGAGGACGACCTCCGAGAAGAAGGAGCTGATCAGGTCGTCGAGGGCCTTTTTAATTTCAGAAAAAATGTTGGAATCTTTGTAGTAGAGATAGTATTTTTTGTTAGCCCAATAATTCACCACAACGGGAGGGTAATAGGTGAACTCTTCACGCAGTTTGCCCAGAAGGTGGGGTACAGTATCCATGTTGAAGTCGACATTTCGCACCGAAGTGATGTTATTCCGCTCATCGGTCTGGATCAATGGGATGGTGGTGTTCTCCGAAATTACGTCCAGGTAATAGTTGAGGTCATCATTGGCAGTTGCAGTATTGAGCCTCTTTTGAGCTTCAGCCAGCATAGCCACACGTTTTCTCTCTTCGTTCTTGATTTGTTCAAACAGGATATTGGTGAAGTTTACCAGGTCGGCTTTCCGGTGGATTGCATCGGCCCAGATCTCCACATTTTTTCGCTCATCCTGGCGTGTATACTCCACCAGGATGTTGGTATAATAAAGGGAGGCAGAAACGATCAGTATTGCGACCGCAAAGAGAATCCATTTCCAACGTTTTTTTCTGAGGTAAATATCCATGACTCAACTAACAACGTACAAATCTACCTTTTCTTTTATAATCATAATGAAAAAGTCCCGGTGGTTGTTAATAAATAAGGACCCATCTTCCGTTAATTCCAATTCCCGTAACGTACTTTTACACACGAATTCTGACCGCACTAACCCTCCTTGTCAACCCATGAAAAAAACCAGGTTAATTCTGGAAGACGGAACGGTATTTTACGGCCAATCATTTGGCTGTGAGCGTTCTGTTGCAGGCGAGGTGGTTTTCAATACTTCTATGACCGGCTATCCCGAAAGTCTCACCGATCCATCATACCGCGGACAAATCCTGGTACTTACCTACCCCCTGATCGGCAATTACGGCGTTCCTTCTGAAATCACAGAGAATGATCTTTTCAAATTTTATGAATCAGACCACCTTCAGATCACTGGCCTGATCATTGCCGATTATTCGGAAGAATACAGTCACTGGAATGCCAGCGAAAGCCTTGGCCAGTGGCTTCAACGAAGCAGCATTCCCGGGTTGACAGGGATTGATACACGGGCCCTTACCAAGGTGATCCGTGAACGGGGAGCCATGTCGGGGAAGATTGAATTTGATGGCGAACCCATTGAATTTACAGATCCAAACAAAGAGAACCT
Source organism: uncultured Bacteroidota bacterium (assembly GCA_937900965.1). Lineage (GTDB taxonomy): Bacteria > Bacteroidota > Bacteroidia > Bacteroidales > FEN-979 > QYOJ01. Next base: position 2,736 of record CALCGJ010000076.1, read on the forward strand.
GGTGGCGCAGGTGAGTACCTCTCAAAAAGAGACTTACGGAGATGGTTCAAAACGGGTTTTGCTGGTCGACTGCGGTGTTAAATACAACATCATCCGTCATTTTCTCAAAAGGGACACCACCGTGATAAGGGTTCCCTGGGATTACGATTACTCCGGAGAATCCTACGATGGCCTGTTCATCTCCAATGGACCCGGTGATCCCAAAATGTGTGTTGATACCATTGCTAATTTGAAATGGGCAGTAGATCAGGATAAACCGGTCTTCGGAATTTGCCTGGGAAACCAACTATTGGCCCTGGCTTCCGGGGCTGATACCTACAAGCTGAAATATGGCCACAGGAGTCACAACCAGCCGGTCCTGATGAAGGGGACCAACAAGGCCTTCATCACATCACAAAACCATGGCTATGCAATTGACGACAGGAGTCTCGGAGATGAGTGGGAGACCTTTTTTGTGAACCTCAACGATCAGACCAATGAAGGGATGAGGCATAAAACCCGTCCGATTTTTTCTGTCCAGTTTCACCCGGAAGCCTCCAGTGGACCTACCGATACCGAATACCTGTTCGATGAATTCCTGAATCTTATTGACCTTACCAGATGAGCAATAAAGAGACAATACGAAAGGTGCTGGTGTTAGGCAGCGGAGCGCTGAAAATAGGGGAGGCAGGGGAGTTTGACTACAGTGGCACACAAGCACTCAAAGCCCTCCGGGAAGAGGGTATTGCATCTGTCCTGATAAATCCCAACATTGCTACCGTTCAAACATCGGAAGGGATCGCCGACAAGATCTATTTCTTGCCGGTAACCCCGTTTTTTGTGGAGCAGATCATTGAAAAGGAGCGGCCGGATAGCATATTACTGGCATTTGGCGGGCAAACAGCACTGAACTGTGGCATACAACTTTATCAAAACGGCATCCTGGAGAAGTATCAGGTAAATGTGCTCGGGACACCTGTGGAAGCTATCATCGAGACAGAAGACCGGGAGCTTTTTGCCCGGAAGCTCCGGTCGATTGATGTGAAAACCCCGCGCAGCATTGCCGTCACCAGTACCAAAGAAGCTATAAAGGCTTCCGGGGAGCTGGGTTTTCCCGTTATTGTGAGAGCCGCATTCACGTTGGGTGGACAGGGTTCGGGGTTTTGCAACAATGAGGAGGAACTTAAAAAACTGGCGGAGAAGGCATTCTCCTACTCCAGCCAGATCCTGGTGGAGGAGTCGCTGAAAGGGTGGAAAGAGGTAGAATACGAAGTAGTGCGTGACTGTTACGACAACTGCATCACTGTATGTAACATGGAGAACTTCGACCCACTGGGGATCCACACCGGCGAGAGTATTGTTGTGGCGCCTTCACAAACACTCACCAACAACGAATACCATAAACTGCGCCAACTTTCGATCAGCATCATCCGGAGTGTGGGCATAGTTGGGGAGTGCAATGTACAATACGCCCTGGATCCTGAGTCGGAGGATTACCGCGTAATTGAGGTCAATGCACGGCTTTCCCGCTCCTCCGCGCTTGCTTCCAAGGCAACCGGCTATCCCCTTGCGTTTATCGCAGCTAAACTTGCACTCGGGTACGGACTGCATGAGTTGAAAAACTCCATTACCAAAACCACAACCGCCTTTTTTGAACCAGCCCTGGATTATATTGTATGCAAAATCCCCCGGTGGGATCTTAACAAATTCATTGGCGTTTCGAAGGAGATTGGGTCAAGCATGAAGAGTGTAGGAGAGGTGATGGCAATCGGGCGCACGTTCGAAGAGGCCATTCAGAAGGGATTGCGGATGGTTGGACAGGGAATGCACGGGTTTGTCGGTAATAATGATCTCGACTTTCCCGATATCGAAAAAGCACTCTCCGAACCTACCGACATGCGTATATACTGCATAGCGAGTGCATTTCAGGCAGGATTTTCCATTGATAAGATCCACAAACTGACACGAATTGACAGGTGGTTCCTGGTAAAGCTGAAATCGGTGTTCGATCTGAAGCAGGAGCTGAAACAGTTTCACACGCTGGAAGAGGTTCCAACCGAAACATTTATCCTCGCCAAGAAAAAAGGATTTTCCGATTTTCAGATCGCCCGTTTTGTATTGAAAGACAGGGGAAACATGAGGGAGAAGATGCTTCAGGTACGCGACTTCCGGAAAGAGTCAGGCATCTTCCCGTTTATCAAACAGATCGATACACTGGCAGCAGAGTACCCTGCTCAAACCAATTACCTCTATATTACCTACAATGCTACAGAGAGCGATATTATCCCGGAACAGGACAATCGTTCGGTGATTGTTATTGGATCGGGTGCATACAGGATCGGGAGCTCGGTGGAGTTCGACTGGTGCTCTGTTAATGCCCTGATGGCAGTACGAAAAGCTGAATACAGATCTGTTATGATCAATTTCAATCCGGAGACAGTGAGCACCGATTACGACATCTGCGACAGGCTCTATTTCGACGAACTTTCGTATGAGCGTGTAATGGATATCATTGAACTGGAGGATCCGAAAGGTGTGATTGTCTCCACCGGAGGACAGATCGCCAACAACCTCGCTATGCCACTCTTCAAGGCGGGCGTGAATATACTGGGAACCTCTCCGGATCATATCGATCAGGCAGAAAACCGGCATCGGTTTTCCTCATTGCTTGATGAACTGAAGGTTGACCAGCCCAGGTGGCAGGAGCTCTCCACTATCGAAGAGATACACCATTTTGTGGAAGAGGTTGGCCTCCCTGTGCTTATCAGGCCCTCATATGTACTCTCCGGTGCAGCTATGAACGTAGTCTCCAACCACGACGAGCTCGATATGTTCCTCAACCTGGCAGCGAGGGTTTCGAAAGAGTACCCGGTGGTTGTATCTGAGTTCATTCAGAATGCCAAAGAGATCGAGATCGATGCAGTGGCCAGCGACGGAGAGATAATTGCTTATGCTATCTCAGAACACATTGAATTTGCCGGGGTTCATTCAGGCGATGCTACGATGGTCTTTCCTGCCCAGAAAATCTATTTTGAAACAGCTCGCAGGATCAAACGTATTTCAAGGGATATAGCACGTGCACTGCGTATCTCAGGACCGTTCAACATGCAGTTTCTGGCAAAGGATAACGACATCAAAGTGATTGAATGCAACCTGCGGGCATCACGCTCCTTCCCCTTTGTTTCCAAGGTGATCAAGATCAATTTCATTGAGCTGGCGACCCGGGTGATGCTGGGCATCCCAACAGAAAAACCGAACAAATCTGCCTTCGACCTGGAGTACATTGGTGTGAAAGCACCCCAGTTCTCATTCTCACGCCTTCAGAAAGCCGACCCGGTTCTGGGCGTTGAAATGGCTTCCACCGGGGAGGTGGGATGCATCGGGGAGAATTACTATGAAACACTCCTCAAGGCAATGTTTTCCGTCGGGTATCGGATCCCTGAAAAGAGCATCCTTCTCTCCACCGGCGACGCCCGCTCCAAGTTAGAGCTTCTTGAGAGTGCCCGGATGCTGAACGAAAAGGGATTCCAGCTCTATGCCACACGTGGATCGGCACTTTACCTCCACGAAAATGGAATCCCGGCAACTGTTCTCTACTGGCCGGATGAAGAGAAGCAGCCCAACACCCTGACTTACCTTCGTGAAAAGAAAATAGACCTGGTCATCAATATTCCAAAAGACCTCTCCAAAACAGAGTTGAATAACGATTATACGATCCGGCGGACGGCTGTGGATTTCAACATCCCACTCATCACCAACGCTCGTCTGGCCAGTGCTTTTATATATGGCATCTGCAGACCTGAAGAGGGGATCAAGATCAAGAGCTGGGACGAATATTAAACGGATATTTGTATTTTTGCAGGGGCAGGTTCAGAACCTGCCCCTACTGTATGTTAATATAAATCCAAACCCTTACGTATGAAAACAAGAATTATGATTAGCCTCCTGTTGGTTGCCGTGCTTGGCATTGGCATGTTCCTCGGGGGATGTAAAGAAAAACCTATGCAAGCAAAACAGATTCCTCTGGAAGATTTCTTTAAGAATCCGGAAAAATCGAGATACCGTATCTCCCCTGATGGGAAATACTACTCTTACATGGCACCCTATGAAAACAGGATGAACATATTTGTTCAGGAAATTGGGAGTGACGACGCTATTCGCCTAACCTCTGAAACTGATCGCGATATCTCCAATTATTTCTGGAAAAATCCGACACGTATTCTTTTCATGAAAGATACCGGTGGTGATGAAAATTTCCGCCTATACGGAGTCAACGTAGATGGAACCAACCTGGTCTGCTTCACCGACTTTCCTGAGGTGAGAACCGAGATCATTGATGATCTGGAGAATGTACCCACTGAAGTCATTATCGGCATGAACAAACGGAATCCCCAGGTATTTGATCCTTACCGGCTGAATATCGAGACCGGCAAGATGGAGATGCTGGCTGAGAATCCCGGTAACATCCAGGGATGGATGTTTGACCACGATGGCAAACTGAGGGTTGCACTTGCGGTTGACGGAGTAAACACACAGGTGTTATTCCGTGAAAAGGAGAGTGATCCTTTCCATCCTGTGTTGACTACCTCTTTTAAGGAGACCATGAATCCACAATTCTTCACTTTTGATAACAAAAATGTATATGCCGTTTCAAATCTGGGACGGGATAAAACCGCTGCTGTCATTTTTGATCTCACCACAGGGGAAGAGATCGAGATGCTTTATGAAAATCCCGATTATGATGTAGATCGCCTTAGCTATTCCAAGAAACGGAAAGTGCTGACCACAGCCAGTTATGAATCTTGGAAGGGAGAGAGATATTTCTTTGATGATGAAGCAAAGAGCATTTATGACCGGCTCGATCAGGATCTGGGGGATTATGAGGTGGTCATTACGGGCATAACCAAAGATGAAGACAAATTCATTATCCGCACGTATAGCGATCGCTCCCTGGGTGCTTATTACATTTATAATAAAAACACGGATGAGCTGACGAAGATTGTTGAAGTCAGTCCCTGGATTGATGAAAACGAAATGGCATCACAGGTACCGGTTGAATACCAATCGCGTGATGGCCTTACCATTCATGGCTATCTGACACTCCCCCTCGGATATACAATGGAGAATGCAGAAGACCTTCCGGTGGTTGTGAACCCTCATGGTGGCCCATGGGCACGCGACAGCTGGGGATTTAATCCCGAGATCCAGTTTCTGGCCAACCGTGGATATGCAGTGTTCCAGATGAATTTCCGTGGTTCAACGGGATATGGAAAAGAGTTCTGGGAAAAGAGCTTCAAACAGTGGGGTCTCACGATGCAGGATGACATCACAGATGGCGTAAATTGGCTTATCGAAAAAGAGATAGCCGACGAAGACCGGATTGCCATCTACGGTGGCAGCTATGGTGGTTACGCAACACTTGAAGGCCTTGTCAAAACGCCTGACCTATATGCAGCAGGAGTCGACTACGTGGGTGTATCCAACCTCTTCACCTTTATGAAGACCATTCCTCCTTACTGGAAGCCATTCCTCGAGATGATGTATGAGATGGTAGGAAATCCTGTTACCGATAGCCTTCAGTATGTTGAAACATCTCCGGCATTGAATGCCGACAAAATTGTTGCCCCGTTGTTTATTGCACAGGGAGCTAACGATCCGCGCGTCAACAAGGATGAGTCAGACCAGATGGTGGAAGCATTGAAAAAGCGTGGTGTTGTTGTAGAGTACCTGGTAAAAGACGACGAAGGCCATGGTTTCCACAATGAGGAAAACCGTTTTGATTTCTACCGTGCGATGGAGAAGTTTCTGGGAGAACACATGAAATAACAGTAAGGGCGGGTTCCAAACCCGCCCGTGATAAAAAAGGGGCGGGTTCCAAACCCGCCCTTACGCCCGGTGTTATACAAACTTTTCCCCTTTCTCCAACCTCACGTCATTCACAAACTGCCGGATCTGTTGCTCGTCGGCTTTTTTGCAAACCAGGAGAACATTTTGTGAATCAACCACAATGTAGTCGTTGAGGCCTTCGAGTACCACCAGTTTTTCGCTGGGCATGTTGACGATGCAATTGGATGACTCGTACATCATCACATTTTTGCCCACAACTGCGTTTCCATTAACATCCTGGGTACGGTTCTCATAGAGGGATCCCCACGTGCCAAGGTCGGACCAGCCAAAGTCGGCCGCCAGTACAAACACATTGGGTGCCTTTTCCATCACCCCATAATCAAGAGAGATGCTTCTGCACACCTGGTATGTTTCGGTGATGAAGTCCTTTTCGTCGGGAGTGCCGAATTTTCCGATCCCCTTTTTAAACAGGGCATCCACTTCGGGCAGGTAGGATTCGAAAGCTTTCATGATAGATCTCAGCGACCAGATAAAAATACCGGAGTTCCAGAGGAAGTCGCCACAACTCAGGAATGTTTTAGCCAGATCAAGGCTGGGTTTTTCAGTAAATGTTTTAACCTTTCTTAACTGTGGATCTTTTGGGTAAACCTCTCCATCTGAGAACTGTATATAACCATACCCGGTATCCGGCCTGCTGGGTTTGATGCCCAATGTCAGAAGCCAGTCATGATCAGCTGCAGCTTGCAGAGCAGAAAGAATATTTTCCACAAAGATATCCTCTTTCAAAATAATATGGTCAGAAGGGGCGACAACGATCTGTGCTTCCGGATCACGGGCAAGAATGCAATAGTTTGCATATGCGACACATGGGGCTGTGTTGCGTCTGGAGGGCTCGCAGAGGATCTGTTCCGGGGCCATTTCCGGGATTTGCTCCTGTATCAGATCTTTGTAAATCTCATTGGTTACAATGTAGATATTTTCGGTCGGACAAATCCTGGCAAACCGGTTAAAGGTTTGCTGGATAAGGGTCTCACCTGTTCCCAGGATATCGATAAACTGTTTTGGATGCGAAGTTCGGCTCATGGGCCAGAAACGGGCGCCGATGCCGCCCGCCATGATAACACAGAAATTATGTTTCGACATAGCAAGGGAAGATTGGTTTATTGCAAATATAGAATAAAGAGGCAAAAATCCAAGGAGGCAGCCGGGTTTTTTAACTCTCCGTCGGGAAAACACGGGCGATAGGTGAAAAAAGATAAATTTTTCTATCTTTCAACCTGGTGCATCGGAATCGTCTCTTTTGTATTCCCTCTTTCCGGAACAGCATGTCTGAAGCAGTGGTAAAGAGAGCTCCATCATCCAGCTCTTCGATCAGAATTCCGGCAACAATGGTGTCAAACCTGAGAAGTGCCCTGGCAAGGAGTGGATCGCTATAGCTGGAAGCCCGGGGATTTTGCATATGCGCAATAAGTACACCGAGGAGAGCCTCAGGAAAAATTTCCAATGTCAGGAAAGGATCCATCAGCTTCCTGAAATCCTCTTTCCACTCCTGCCCATGAGGTTGGACCCTTTGTCTGCGTTTCAAAAAAGCTTGTTTATAGTGTTTTTCAAAGACATGAAAATGTGCCATCTCATGGATGAGAGTAATCAGGAAGGAATATTCATTGAGAGTTCTGTTGATAGAGATAACCGGAAGTGATCCATTTTTAGGAGGCCGGAAATCACCCGATTTGGTTCTCCTGCCCCATGTAACCAGAAGGCCGACCTGGTTGGTTCTGAACCAATCGACAATGATTGGTAAAGCAGGTTCAGGAACTTTTTCAGACAAGAGGGAACGAACTTTCAGGATGGCAGGATCATCGTTGTTAACGGTAGTTGGAGGTGCTGACTGAAAGAGGGACAGTTGCAATTTTTTCTGGATTTTGGATAACGTCTGGGGTACCGCTGGGTTGTACAGCTTTCAAAAATAGTTGAAATTGTGATAACAGTGAATATCAAAAAAAGGTATTTCCGTACAATCTTCATGGATTTCATTTAAATTTTCTGGCTTTTTTTACGGCCTTGTTTTCCATTTTACATGCCTTGTCTTTGTTATATCGGTTATAAAATTTGGTTCCTGAACAGGCTGTGGTGAAGAGAAAAATTCCGATAACAAAGATCAGAAGCGTAAAAGAAAACCCTTTTTTTGTTGGTGTGTATGACATATAAAATAAAACTCCGGAGAAAATGTTTTAGTATATACGCTTTCTGATAACCTGAAATGTTATAAATTAGCGTTGCGAAAATATGTATAAATTTCTACTTAGCATCGGGGATTATGTGACGTTGATGAACCGGGTGTTCACCCGGCCACAGAAGGGAAGGATATTCTGGAAGCATCTTTTTGATGAGTTCCTGTACCTTGGGGTGGAGTCGCTCGGGATCGTAGCTATCATTTCAACCTTTATGGGAGCTGTGGTTGCCATACAGACGGCATTCAATATCGAAAGTCCACTGATTCCGCTCTCCACGGTTGGGTTTACCACTGTCCAATCAATGGTACTTGAGTTTTCACCTACCGTGATCAGCCTTATCCTGGCGGGAAAAGTGGGATCGCGGATCGCTTCTGAAATCGGCACCATGCGGGTGACAGAGCAGATCGATGCCCTCGAGATCATGGGGGTTAACTCTGCCAATTACCTGATCTTCCCGAAAGTGATGGCATGTCTGTTGATCAATCCCGCGTTAATTGTCTTTAGCATGTGGCTGGGCGTACTGGGCGGGTGGATCGCAATGGAGGCCTCCGGGCTTGTAAGCACCACCGATTATCTATATGGCATCAGGGATAGCTTCCGGCCATATATCGTCTTTTATGCACTTATCAAAACAGTCTTCTTCGCCTATATAATTGCCACAGTGTCAGGGTACTACGGGTATATGACCAAGGGTGGTGCACTTGAGGTGGGGCAGGCCAGTACCAAAGCGGTAGTCTCTTCCAGCATCCTGATCATCCTCTTCAACCTGATCCTTACTCAAATCCTGCTCACATGATCGAGGCAATAAAAATAAACAAGTATTTTGGGGATAAACATATCCTTAAAAATATTTCCTGCCTCTTTGAGAAAGGACATACAAACCTGATTATCGGCCAGAGCGGCTCCGGAAAGACCGTTCTGATGAAATGCCTTGTAGGATTGTATGAGGTGGATTCGGGACAGGTACTTTACAACAACAGGGATTTTTTCCGCATGAAATCAAAGCAGCAAAAGCTGATCCGGCAAGAGATTGGCATGCTTTTCCAGATGGGAGCGCTCTTTGACATGATGACTGTTGAAGAGAATGTGATGTTTCCACTCACCATGTTCACCAATCAGACCATTGAGGAGAAGAAGGAGAGGGTAAACTTTGTATTGCAGCGGGTTAACCTTGAGAATTCCAATACGCTGATGCCATCAGAACTCAGCGGAGGCATGCGAAAACGGGTAGCTATTGCCCGGGCGATTTCCATGAATCCGCAGTACCTCTTTTGCGATGAACCCAACAGCGGCCTTGATCCCCAGACTGCAGGCGTGATCGATCACCTGATCCAGGAGATCACACAGGAATACGATATCACCACCATTGTGAATACCCACGACATGAACTCAGTTCTTAGCATCGGCGACAAGGTGAATTTTATATACAAAGGAGATATGTGGTGGCAGGGCACCAAAGATGAGATCCTGGAGACTACCAACCCTGAACTGAATGAATTTGTCTTCGGTACAGAGCTCACCTCCCGCCTGAAAAAGCATGTTTCCTGATGCAGATCCTCGATATCGTGATCCTGGTATTTGCTGGCCTTATGATGATTCTCGGTTTTCGTAAAGGGCTGATAATCAGTCTTGCTTCCCTCGTAGCACTGATCCTTGGCATCTATCTGGCCGTCTACTTTTCCCATTTTGCGGGCGATCTTCTCCGCTCTGGTTTCAACATCACCTCCGTCTATCTCCCGGTGATCTCCTTTGCCGTCACATTTCTGGCTGTACTGATCGTTGTATTGTTGCTTGGGAAGCTTATCGAAAAGCTCTTTGATGTTGTTGGTATGGGTTTTCTGAACCACCTGACAGGAGCGTTGTTCGGATTGATCAAGAGCATCCTTATCCTCAGTGTCATCTTTTTCGTGATCACCATCGCCGATCCAAAAGAAAAACTAATTAAACCTGAAGCGAAGAAGGAATCGATCTTTTACAAACACATCGTTTCGGTTTTCCCAACCATTCTGAGTTGGGCCGGAACAGATTTAATGACACGAATGAGCAAGAATTTCGAATGACATGAATGACCCCTCCCCGGCCCTCCCCTTGAAGGGGAGGGAGAGATTCTATATCCTTTTGAAGGAGCCGCTATAAATAGCGGCTCTACAGGACACTCACATGATTTTTCGGAATAGCGCGATTAATCGCGCATTAACTAGATGACTGGCACCCGATGTACAGCCGTCATTCATGACGGCTCATCTCCTAGCAGGGTGGTCGCAATTTGCGACCACATCTTCTCTCCCTCCCCTTCAAGGGGAGGGCTGGGGAGGGGTCATCAACTGCTCCACCACCTTCTCCGCCCTGATCTCCTTCATACAATGGCAATCCATGTTCTTGCGACAATCGTTGCAGGTTTTGTCAAGCACCAGGTAGGTGGCTTTTTCCCCGAGAGGGGCCCAGCGTGTGGGATAGATGGGACGCATGGGAGCGTAGAGACCTATAGCCACCTTTCCAAATGCAGCGGCAAGATGAAGAGGGCCTGTGCTGGCAGCAACCAGGCCGTCACACGCACGGATGAAATCCATGAATTCGGGCAAGGTCATCTTCCCGGTCATGTCTGTGACTGCGTTTCGGTGTTTTGCGAGAAACTCTCTCATCAGTTCTCCTTCAGCCTCGGTTCCGGTGATAAAGACCTCATATTTGTTCTTTGGCAAAAGCTCAATCAACCGCGAAAAATTCTCCAATCCCCATTCCCGGGCACTGCCCTTGGATTTAGGGTGTAGGATCAATTTAAATTTAGATGCCGGATGCCGGATGCCGGATGCCTGATGCTGTTGCCTCGTCTCCCGAATACTCGGGATCCTCGCAATGACAAGGTTGCTGGATGACCCCTCCCCGGCCCTCCCCTGAGGGGGAGGGAGTAAGTCCCCTTGCGAGCAAAGTGAAGCAAAGAGGGATTTAGGGGCTTCCAAACCATAATATTCCGGTATCTCCTCCCTGCTCAGCTTCACGTCGATTCCCAGCGGCTTCAGCAATTTAAGATTGAGCTGGGCTTCGTGCAGACTGGAATTTTTCCTGCTGAACCAGATCAGCCGGTTACAGTAAAACCAGGTAAATAAACGGTGAGTGGTTCCTACCCTAAGGGGGATTCCGCTGAGTTTAGCCAGTTTCGTAATCTCTTTGACCTGAAACACATGGATTATAGCATCGGCCCTGAGCGATCTGAAAGCTGCCACCTGGTCCCGGTAAGTCATCCTGCTGATCGGGTCCCAGTTAATAAATTCATCCACGAATTTGCTGGCTTCAACGACAGGCTTTGTATAACTGTTGCCAAGAAAAAGAACAGTGGTTTCGGGAAGGTATTTTTTGAGTACACCAGCCAGAGGGAGGGTTAGAACAACATCTCCGATACTGTCGGTTCGGCTGAGGATGATTCGTTTCAATCCAGGATGGCTTTTATGCCCGGCAGCTCTTTCCCTTCAATATATTCCAACATGGCGCCTCCGCCGGTGGAGACATAGCTGACCTTGCCGGCCAGTCCGTATTTGTTGATTGCTGCCACTGAATCGCCACCACCGATCAATGTAAATGATCCGTTAGCCGTTGCTTCAGCAACTCTTTCTGCGATAAACCTGGTGCCATGTTCGAATTTTTTCATCTCAAAGACCCCCATCGGACCATTCCACAAAATGGCTTTTGAGTTTTCAATGACATGTTTGAACTTCTCACACGCAACCGGACCGATATCCAGTCCCATCCATGGTATTGGGATATCGTAGGCACTGCGTATGCTTGTTGAGGCATCAATGGAGAAAGCATCAGCGATAACGGCATCAGGAGGGAGATAGAGATTAACACCCAACATCCTGGCCCTCTCAACGGTATCTTTTGCCAGCTCCAACAAATCATCCTCAACCAGTGAATTGCCTACATCCCCTCCAATTGCTTTGATGAATGTGAACATCATTCCACCTCCGATTAACAAGTTATCTACTTTATCCATCAGGTGGTTGATGATCTCAATCTTGCCTGAAACCTTGGCTCCTCCGAGGATCGCAGTAAAAGGACGAGGGGTATCTTTGAGGATCTTGTCGATATTGAGAATTTCATTGTTCATGATGTAGCCAAACATTTTGGCATCGGGGAAGAATTTCGCAATGACAGCAGTGGATGCATGCGCCCGGTGGGCTGTTCCAAATGCATCGTTTACATAGACATCTCCCAGGTCGGCAAGATGACGTGCAAAACCTTCATCTCCCTTCTCCTCCTCTTTGTAAAAACGAAGATTCTCCAGGAGCAACACCTCGCCTGGTTTCAATTCTTTTGCCAGCTCCACCGCAGAGGGGCCAATACAGTCATCGGCAAACTTCACAGGACAACCCAGCTTCTCAGCCAGGTAAGGAACAATATGCTGCAGGGAAAACTTCTCTTCCGGACCGCTCTTTGGCCTGCCCAGATGCGACATCAGGATCACCGATCCGCCATCATTCAGGATTTCTTTTATGGTAGGGATGGCAGCATCGATTCGGGTTGTATCGGTAATCTGGAAGGAAGCATCCAGTGGAACATTAAAATCAACACGGATCAGTGCACGCTTGTCACGAAAGTTGAAATCATCTATTGAACGCATAACTATTACCTTTGGAACCTGAAGCAAAATTAAAGTTTTTACATGGCATTTAACATACTCTTGCTATTTTTACACTGAAAAGCTAGACTCTGATGGAAAATCTGACTATCACATTGATCCAGACATCACTCTTCTGGGAAGAGCAACAAAAGAACCTTGACCACTTTAGAGGACTGATTGACGGCATTCAACAGCAGAGCGACCTGATTTTACTTCCGGAGATGTTTAATACCGGCTTCTCAATTAATCCTGAGTTCTGTGCCGAACCCATGGATGGACCTTCCATGCTCTTTATACGTGAGATGGCTATATCCAAACAAACTGCTGTGGCTACAACCCTTCTGGTTATGGATGATGGGGAGTACGTCAATCGTCTGATCTTTTATTATCCTGACGGAAGCCTTAGAACATACGACAAACGGCATCTTTTCCGTTTGAGTGAAGAGATTAACATTTTCAAGGGTGGAGATAAACGGGTTGTAATTCCTCTCAAAGGCTGGAACCTGATGCCCATGATCTGTTATGACCTGCGGTTTCCTGTATGGAGTAAGAACCGGATGATTGAAGGGGAGTACGAATATGATTTGCTCCTCTACCTGGCAAACTGGCCGATTGTTCGGTCCCATGCCTGGAAAGCACTGTTGCTGGCCCGTGCGATTGAGAACCTGGCTTTCGTTGCCGGGGTCAACCGTGTTGGCATTGATGGTAACGGCATGGACCATACGGGCGACTCAATGGTAGTTGACGCAAAGGGGAATATTCTGTTTCAGGCATCCGCGGGTGAGGAGATTGTAAAGACCATCACCCTGAACTATGATGATATGAAGCTGTTCCGCGATTCGTTTGCCTTTGGATTGGATTGGGATACATTCACAATACATTAACAGATAACTTCATGCCCGACATTTCGGTTGTCATCATCGCTTTAAACGAGGAGCAAAACATCCGCCGCTGTTTAGAATCGGTAAAAGATCTTGCAGCTGAGATCGTGGTAGTGGATTCGATGTCGACCGACAAAACCACTGAGATATGTCGCTCTTATGGTTGCCATGTGATCTCCCGCGAATTTGATGGGTTCGGCACCCAGAAGCAATTTGCTGTTGGTCAGGCATCCAATGACTGGATTCTTTCTGTTGATGCCGATGAGGTGGTAACCCCGGAGCTGAAGGAGGAGATCGAAGAGCTGTTTAACCGTCCGGTAATTGACGAAGCAGGTTTTGAGATCTGTTTCTCATTGGTTTACCTGGGAAGAAAACTGAAACATGGCGGGGCTGGAAGCGATTATCATCTTCGGCTGTTTAACCGGAACTTTGGTGGATTTACAAAAGCAAAGGTCCATGAAGGAATCGAGATTACAGGAAAAATCAGGCGCCTCAAAGGGGAGGTGTTGCACTATTCTTACAGGGATCTTACTCATCACCTGCAAAAGCTTAACTACTATACAACCAAGGCAGCAGAGGATTATGTATTGCGAGGGAAACGGTTCTCAAAAACCTGGGTCATATTGAAGTTTCCAATCAGCTTTCTTCAGTTTTATTGCTGCAAAGCAGGATTTCTGGACGGATATCCCGGTTTTATGTGGTCGCTGCTGGCTGCTTTTTACGCCTCCTTAAAGATTGCCAAATCTATTGAGATGCAGGAGGAGAAGAGATGAGTACGAGGAAACCCGGAAGATTACCTATTCTGATGTATCATAAGGTCTTGCATGATAATCCTGATGGCCTTACCGTTACAGCTGACATGCTTGAGCTGCAACTCTCCTTCATTGCCGAAAAAGGGTACGAAACCATCTCTTTCGTTGATCTTAAAGAGTCGGCTGAAACCGGGAAAGAGTTACCAAAGCGTCCCGTTATCATTACGTTCGACGATGCTTACGAAAATTTCCTGACACACGCATTGCCAATCCTGAAGCAATTCAAGATGAAAGCTACGCTGTTTGTCCCTGTTGCCTTTATGGGAAAAACGAATCTATGGGACCAGGGTAATGAAAAAATCCTAAGTGCAGATGAGCTGAAACGGATCCAGGACGACAGCTTGATCGAAATAGGGATTCATTCCTTTCTTCACAGAAGCTATGCCGAACTGGCACCCGAAGATATGAAGGAGGACCTGGAGAACTGCTTCAATACTCTGGAGTTTCATCATATCAGAACCAGCAGGGTACTGGCTTATCCCTATGGTGGATACCCTAAAAAAGATAAGGAGTTGAAGCGGCAGATGAAAGAGCTTTTTGATGTTATGCAACTCTGGTTTGCGGTGAGGATAGGCAACCGCATCAATCCACTGCCGGTTAAAGATTTGTATGAACTGAAGCGGATCGACTGTAAAGGAACCGATTCGTTTCGAGCCTTCAGGATAAAACTGGCCCGCGGAAGAACAAATCCATTTGCTTGATTATGACATTTGAAAGGGGATATCAGATTTTTGTCAGGACTGCCTACCTCGTAGGGATCGCTATCATCATAGTCTTCCTCCCTTTTTCCAAATTTATCCTGAGTGTCGGCATGTGGACTGTTACAGGGGCATGGATCCTGGAACGGGTAAACCTGACGAAATTTCTGAGATTTTTCCAAAAAGGCTCTCTTTTTAAAAAAATCACTCTCGCGTTTCCATTTACACTGATGCTGTGGTTTGAGAGTATGGGCAAGGGATTCAAGGTCTTTTTCCGGAACAAGCCCGCGATGATCCTCGCTTCTGTTTATCTGCTCCACATCCTGGGACTCTTCTTTACATCCGATTTCGGATATGCCTTCAAAGATCTCCGTACAAAAGCCCCGATGCTGATCCTGCCGATCTACTTCGCCACCTCCAAGGCTTTTGGAAGGAGTGACTTTTACCGGTTTCTGGTGATATTTGTAGTCAACCTGGTTATCGTTACGCTTGCCAATACCTGGAAACTGTTCAACTTTGACTTCATTGATATCCGCGACATCTCAGTCCATATTTCCCACATCATTCTTGGCTTGATGATCAGCATGGCCATCTTTGTTACAGGCTATTTTCTGATCCGGAAAAAGCGAATCGCCATCTGGATCAAAACAGGAGCTTTCATTCTTATGGCATGGTTTATCATATACCTTTTAATCTCCAGGTCTTTCACCGGTCTTGGCGTATTCATGATTACTCTTCTCATCCTGTTGGTAGTTTACACGTTCCGAAGTAAAAGCCTCTGGCTAAAAGCCGGATGTATCCTCTCCATTATCCTGCTGCTGGGTGGAGGAGGGCTCTATCTGAAGTCGGTTATCCGGGATTTCTACGGAGTGGAAGAGGTCGATTTCAGCAAGCTTGATTCGATCTCATCCAAGGGAAACATATATACGCATTACCGGGAAAATAAGCAAACAGAAAACGGGCACTATGTTTGGATTTACCTCCAGTGGGAGGAGCTTCGTGATAGCTGGAACAACAGGTCGGAAATTCATTTCGACAGCACAGATTTGAAGG
>CALCGJ010000077.1 GCA_937900965.1 uncultured Bacteroidota bacterium
GACCGGATTTCTATTGTCAGGATTATCACGGATGAGCTGGGGTTGGGGATAGATTCTGCATTGTCAGCTTATTGCGGAAAGGCATTTCAGTTAGGTCAAATCACTGAAAATGAGGTCCGTTCAATTTATAACGATCAGGTTTTCCATTTGGTCGAAGGCCTAAAGATCATCTCTTCCGTTCAGGTAGAAAAATCCTCTCACCACTCCGAGAATTTCATCCGCCTGTTGCTCGGGCTGGCCAAAGATATCAGGGTTGTCCTGATCCGGATGGCAGAGGTTTTGCATGATATCAGAATAACAAAACAGCTTACCAGAAGTCAAAGTAAAAAGCTTGCAGGTGAGGCCTTTTACCTATACGCCCCAATTGCTCACAGATTAGGATTTTACCATATCAAAACGGAGCTGGAAGAGCGTTCGATGCAACTTCTTTTCCCCATCGATTACAACCAGATCTCAGGGAAACTAAGAGAGACTGAGCGTACAAGAAACCAATATATCCGAAAATTCATCACCCCGATAGAATCATTATTATTAAACCAGGGGTTTGTCTTCGATATTATAGGACGGCCAAAATCTGTACACTCCATTTGGAAAAAGATGAAAAAGCAAAAGGTGGGATTTGAGGAAGTTTATGACTTGCTAGCTATCCGGGTGGTTCTGAAGAAGATTCAGGAGACCGAAAAATCCGATTGCTGGAAAGTATACTCTCTGATTACCGACATCTATTCTCCAAATCCGGCCCGCCTTCGCGACTGGGTCTCTACTCCAAAACCAAGTGGTTATGAAGCGCTTCATACTACGGTAGAAGGTCCTGATGGAAAATGGGTTGAGGTTCAGATCCGGACTGCGCGGATGGATGAAAAGGCTGAACACGGTGAAGCGGCTCACTGGCTTTACAAGGAGGGAAAACGAATGGAGGAGCCGGATGAGTACCTGGTCCGGCTTCGGCAGAAACTGGAGAAACCGGAGTCGCTACAACACCGGACAGAAGAAGCCGGATGGATTGACTTCAGGGATCCGCATATCTTTATCTTCACCCCGCAGGGGGACCTCAAGCGCCTGGCTGATGGATCATCAGTGCTCGACTTTGCATTCGAAGTACACAGTGATGTAGGAATTCACTGTACCGGGGCGAAGGTAAACGGGAAGACTGTACCCATCAAACATATACTGAAAAATGGGGATATGGTGGAGATCCGAACCTCCCGGAACCAGATACCAAAACAGGACTGGCTAAAGTTTGTCACCACTCCGAAAGCCCGTCAGAAGATCAAAAAAATCCTTCGTGATGAAGAGTTGAAAGAAGCTGAAGCCGGTAAAGAGTTGCTCTTCCGCAAGCTAAAAAACTGGAAGGTCTCATTCTCTGATGCTTCCATCGACAGTGTTGTTAAAATTCTTCACTTTCATACGCATATGGATCTGTACCAGGCAATTGCTGTCGGTAAACTTGATCCCTCCCTTGTAAAGGATGCAATCCTGCATCCGGAAAAAACAGGGCCGAAGCCAGGTGTATCGGCTTCTCCCCCTCAGGAAGAGAAAGTTGAAGAGAGGAGCGATGATGTTATTTTCCTTGATCAGGGATTGAACAACGTGAATTACACCCTTGCCTCCTGTTGCCAGCCTGTGTTTGGTGATCCCGTATTTGGGTTTATCACTGTATCCCGCGGGATATCTGTACACCGGATCAATTGTCCGAATGCCAAAGATCTTCAACGCAGATACAACTATCGTGTGGTTCGTGTGAAATGGAGGGAAGTCGCTGTATCAAATGCTTTCCAGACAACAGTTATGATCCAGGGAATTGATCAGATCGGGATGTTGAATACCATTTCAGATATCATTACTCATGAGTTGAATGTCAACATCCGGTCAGCAACTATCGAGTCCGATAAAGGACTTTTCAAGGGTGCCATCAAGGTGTTTGTAAAGGATCAGAAACAGCTGGAGAAGCTGGTCCGAAGGCTTGCAAAAATACAAGGTGTACTAAAGGTTACTCTTTAAGTTCAGCTTCCATTTTATCGCGATCCTCCGGAGATAGAGCTGCACAGTCGATCATTCCTCTGTTCATCGACATCTTGAATTTCTTGCCAAACTCCTGATCATTCACAAGATCACCGTATTTCTCCTGAAATTCCGTATTCAGAATTGTAATCTCCGTGGTAATCTTATGTTTCTCAGTAGAATACTTTTGAATATTCAGGGAGTCATTCGCATCAATCGCTCCTTTCAGATTATTCTGAACTTCAATGAACTTGCACATAGCATCTGCTAGGGGCGCTACATCTTTATCCAGTTCGTTTGAACCGCAACCAGTAAACCCAATCAGGGCAATTGCCAATAAAGTAATAATGTTTCTTCTTAATTTCATATATGAATTTTTTTTGCGCAAAGATACTGGTTTTTCCAGTTCTCCTAATCTTCTTATCTTTATCTGCGCAATCCGCGGTATCTGCGGTTAAATTGATGAGCCATGAAAAAAATCACTTTAACATTAGTCATCCTGTTGTTCATATCTATGACAGGTTTCTCTCAAAATCAGGACCCTGCCCTGCAGGAGGATGTCAAATCCCTGAAATCTGATATCCGGGATCTCTCATTCGATGTTGATCAGGTAAGAAAAGCCGTCGACGACATTCGGTGGTTTAACCGGGTTGGTGATGTCGCATTCATTGATAAAGTGTACATCACAGGCCCTCCTGTCAACCAGGAGACAGTGACAAACAAAACCGCAATGGGGGTTAAGAATCCCGTGAAATTCTATGCCTATATATTCATCCCGAAAGGAATTGACGGGGGTAAAAAATATCCTCTGCTGGTTTTTCCACATGGTGGTGTTCACGGCGATTTTACCACCTATTACGCGCATATTGTCCGGGAGATGATGGCCCAGGGGTATATTGTGATAGC
>CALCGJ010000078.1 GCA_937900965.1 uncultured Bacteroidota bacterium
TCGCTATTTCTTATCTTTGCATTACACTATGACAATTAATCCTGACCAGTTATCGGCTTTGATCAACCTCCTGGATGAACCTGATGATAAGACGTTTGATATCATCAGGGAGAGAATATATGCGTTTGGTGAGACTGCAATCTCACCACTGGAGATGGCCTGGGAGAATAGTCTTGACAGCCGGGTCCAGGGTAGGATTGAATGGATACTTCATCAGATTCAGCAGGAGGGTTTCCGTCACCAACTGATTGACTGGATGAAGTTTGGCTCATCCGATCTCCTGAAAGGTTTTCTCCTGACATCAAAGACCCACTATCCGGACTTGAATGCTGAAGAGATCACAATCGCGATCGACCAGATGAAGATGGATGCCTGGCTTGAGTTGAATGACAACCTCACAGCGCTCGAGAACGTCAAAGTCCTGAATCATATCTTTTACGATATGCATAAGTTTGAGGGGAACCGGGTCAATCTATACGCACCCACAAACCAGTATATTAACACAATGTTGGAGACGCGTAAAGGGAGCCCCCTTACGCTTGGCATCCTATACCTGATCCTGGCGCAGCGACTAAATCTTCCAGTTCAGGGAGTTAACCTTCCACAGCATTTTATTCTTGCATATACAACTGAACTGTATCAACCTCAATTCAGTGTTGGAGATGTGCTCTTTTACATCAATCCATTCAATAAAGGAGCTGTCTTTACCCGACGTGAAATTGATCTTTTTATCCGCCAGATGCAGTTGAAGCCAGAAGCCTCTTTTTTTAGCCCCTGTACAAACGTAGACATCATCCAACGTCTGATCAGCAATATGATTCTGACCTATACACAGTTGGGGACCCCGGAAAAAGTGGAGGAGCTGAATGCTCTGCTGGAGCTGATGAAGGGAGCGTATGACAAAGAAGAATTGCCATAAATTGCCATAAATTGCCATAAATTGCCATGGATTGCCATGAATTGCGCATGACCTTCACCAAAACTGTACGGTGGGAAGCCAATTGCAGATTTTCGAATACTAAAATAAAATGATAAAATACCGACTCTGTCTCTCTCTTGTGGCTTTCTCTTTGTTGATTCTACTTGCTTCCTGGGGTTACCGGGGACATCAGAATATAAGTGGAGGTATTCCTTTTCTGCTTCCCGGTGAGATGATGTTTTTAACGCCCGTATGGACTGATATTGTCAGGCTTCACGCCTCTGATGCAGATTACAGGAAAGATACCGATCCGGATGAAAGCCCCCGCCATTATATCGATATCGATAACTATCCGGAGTTTGTGTTAACCGGGACAATCAATCACAACCTGAATTCCCTTATAGCTAATTACGGATACTCTTTTGTGATCGACCAGGGAGTATTACCATGGGCTACCCTTAAGTCGTTCGACTCGTTGGTGAATTGTTTTCAACGGAAAGACTGGGCTAAAGCAGGCCTTTTTGCAGCCGATCTGGGCCACTATGTCGGCGACGGCCATATGCCACTTCATCTGACCAGAAATTACAACGGCCAGTATTCCGGTCAGACCGGTGTGCACTCCAGGTACGAATCCCAGATGATCAACAGGTATGCAGATCAGATCATCATTCTGTATGAGCCTGTAACATTTGTGGAGGATGTTTCGGGGTATATCTTCGATTATATCTACATGAATTATATATACGTTGACAGCATACTGTTTGCCGATGCTTTCGCTGATTCCGTCGCCGGAAGCACCTCCTCCGAGTTCTATTATCAAACCATATGGGAGAGTTCAAAGGGGTTTACGATTCAGCTTTTCCAGGGTGGTACCCACTCCCTGACCGAGTTGATCTATACTGCCTGGGTCATGGCAGGCAAACCGGTCATGGATCCGAATGCTTTACCCGAATTCCAGACCCTTCAAACAACAAGAATGTTTCAAAACTTTCCCAATCCCTTCCGATCGGTTACCCATATTCCTGTTGAAGTAGTGGATCCGAACACCAGGGTAATCCTGCAAATCTTCGATGCCACGGGAGCTATTCAGGCCACCGTCCTGGATGAAAAGATGGCTTCCGGGTACTATGAGATCCCGTGGAATTCAAGCGGGATTGGTGAGGGAATCTACTATTGCATCCTGAAAGCGGATGATGCCGTGATAACAAAAAAACTCGTCGTCATGCACTGATTCCAGGTGATTGACAGGTGCCGGATGCCGGATTCCAGATGCCGGATACCGGATGTCGGATGCCTGGTTCATTGTGGTTTATTATTGAAGACCCGGAAGAGTGTTATGTACAGGATCTTTAAATAGGTTGAAGTAGTAGGATCGTTGATAAATCGCATGTTCAGTTGGATCTTTGCCGGCATCACTTCTTCGGTGTAGGTTTTCTCCGGGTTAGCAGAGAGGCCTAAAAGCTCATTCTCATTAACGTATTCTATAGAAGCATAGTCGGTCAGCCCGGGACGAACTGTCAATACTTTTTTCTGTTCCTCCGTATACATTTCAACATATTTCCGAAGCTCGGGTCGCGGGCCAACCAGACTCATGTCGCCAATAAGCACATTAATAAGCTGTGGGAGTTCATCCAGTTTAAAGCGTCTCAGGAAATACCCAAAACGAGTGATCCTTGAATCACGCGATCCAACTGTCAGATCCCCTAGTTTATCCGCTCCCCTTGCCATTGTCCGGAATTTGATCAGCCGGAAATCTTTTCCACCTTTCCCGACCCTGGTCTGAAGAAAGAAGATGCCTCCTCTGGAATCCAGCGGAATGCACAGCATGATCACAAGCAAGACCGGCAAGAGGATCAACAGGCCGATGATGGAGAGGAGGAAGTCAACAAACCTTCCAGGTTTTAAAAACCTGGAAGGTTTGTTCCTATATTTTAAGCCATTTTTCAATTCGTTCGATTTCAAGTTTTCGTTCATGGTGATATTTAAAGTTGCCCAAATCATCAAACCAACCGATAACGTTCTTCTGCATTAAGTTTGTGGAACTTAAAGAGATACAGGTTTTATATGACGACCAGGGATAATCTTCAGCTCTTTCGCAAAACCTGTGATGTACAGGATTATTATGAATGTAGAGAAGAACTTGTTTCAAATATTCTTGGGTATCGATGCGTTTCCGGCGGAAATTCTTCTCAAATAGGCTTCCTGTCCTGTTATATTTCTTGTTAAACGCTTTGGTATATGCGTTGAAAAGATTCGAGAAATATTGATATGGTGGTTTCTGCAGACCTTCCAGGTTGCTAAAACCTGGAAGGTCTGTTTTGTCTTTAATACGAACCAAAAAATGAAAATGATTGTTCATCAAAACAAAAGCATATGTATCAGCAATTTTACTGATATAACGTTCCTGCAACTTTAAAAAATATTCATAGTTTGTTACTTCCCTAAAAATGCTACACCTGTCAATTCCCCGGTTGTACAAATGGTAAAACTCCCCATATTCCAACAGTTCAGTCTTTTTCATATCCCTCCTCCTGACCAAACCTATACATCAAACCCGGGCCGTTTAAATGATGCCGCACCCGGAAAAAGATGGTTCACTTCTTGTTTAATAATTGCAAGTTTAGCGAGAAAAACCAAAATAGGATCTTCATATTGTGGAATTTTCTTTAAAATTTCAGTAAAAGCAACTATTGATCGTTCAAGGCCAAGAAGGGCTACTTTTGCCGAACCATTCTGATCATATGTATATGTACTCTCTTCTTCATCCTCATCTCTGCGAGAGGCTCTGCTTATCTTTACACCTATCTGCATACTGTACCAGCGAAGCACCTCACAGAAATCAATAACGCTGTCAAACAAAACTTGCCTATTTTCTCCGTTGAGTTTTAATGATTCTTCAAAGTAATCAAAAAGCTCGTTTAACCATTTGTTAACTTCTATACCATATTGGGTTGCCTGATTTATTAACTCTTTATGGATCTCAGGAACGATACGAGGTGGAGCAGGGGGTAAATCATCCAGGTTAATCCCCATCTCTGAAGACATTTCTTCAAGCTTTATCATCGCTTCAGAAAAATTCTCAGATATTCGATTCCAAAAGGCCGTATTCCTGATATCCTGTTCCTCATCGGTTAATTGCTGCTCCTTTTCATCGGCAAATAGTCGGCAGGAATCCGTCATTGAACACCGGTCGCACCACCGGTCACAATAGTTGTAGATTGAAGAAATGAATTGTTTATTAATCATTGTTGAGAAAATTAATGGTTTATAAGAGTAGAAATTCAACCATTAATCGGGTTTAAGAGCAAAAGGTAATATGTTGGGATGCATTTTTTAAACCTTCCAGGTTTATTAAACCTGGAAGGTTTGGAAAACGGGACATATTACCACTTTGTAACTGCAAGTTTAATCAGAAAAATCAAGATGCGATCCTGAAAAGGTGTAATTTATTGGTTTGTTATTAGTTACACAATAGGCTTCCGATTATATTTGTAGAAAAATACAATAAATATGGAACAGGAAAAGCCCATTTATAGCCTTTACGGTTATGTAGTATGGTTCGTTATTTCTCTTTTTGTCGTCTTTGCATTTAGTTTGAATACAGCTGCAGGGGTATTCTCCGGGGCAATTGAACACTCACTTAACCTTTCCGCAAGCCAGACAACAATCGCCATGGGAGCCTTCATCATTGGCTTTGCCCTGATGCAGATACCGGCTGGAGCGCTCCTGGACAGATTCAATAACAAATTGATCGTCAGTTGTGCAATTCTCATAATGGCTTCAGGCGCTTTTCTGATCTCACGATCGTCAACTATCGTCACCTTTTCCCTGGCCAACCTTGTTATGGGAATCGGAGGCTCATTTGCCTTTGTCGCTGCCGGAAAATCGGTCTCCAAATGGTTCAGTTTCGCGGCTTTCCCTATCATGTTCGGACTTACAAACACGCTTTCATGCCTGTCAACCGGATTCATCCATGGGCTTCTGATAGATCAGCTGGCAACCAACTCCTGGCAATCGGTCTATTTAATGCTGGCACTTGCTGGAGTTATCCTTTGCGTTATAACAGTTATTTTTTTTAAAGAACCCAGGAGCCAGGTTTCTGAAAAGAGTTCTGAAAAGCCACCCTCCCTCATTTCATCAGTGATGGCTGTCGTCAGGATCCCCGGACTTTGGCTTTGTGCCCTTTCTGCCGGTTTATCGTTCGGGGCATTGCTGGCCTATGTGAGTTTCTGGTATGTAAAAGTGCAGGATTTCTACAAAGTGGAGGAGCCCAATATAATCTTTCTTGCTACCCTTACTTTCATTGGAATTGGGGTTGGAGCCTTTTTCTGGGGGTTAGTGGCTAAATATGTCAAGCCCCTGACCACACTGATTCACTCAACGCTGATCCTTGGAACATTGTTTCTTCTATTGGGGATATATCTCCCTCATTTTAATATAAATACACTAATCTTTGCTGAAATAATCGCCTTTTGTATCGGTTTCTTCCTGGCAGGATCCCAGCTTTTTTACACTATAGCGGCAGAAATGGTTCCCAAACACCTTACCGGGATCGCCCTGAGTGTAGTTAATACAGTTGTATTCCTGGTGAATACCCTTTTGCTGTCGCTACCTTATGTTTTCAGAACAGAAACATCAACTTTTTATAACACTCTCTGGCTATTCCCTTTCTGCATCGTATTATCAATCGGGCTTCTGGTCTATATGAAATCCCCGAAACAATTAGCAAGTAATTAATAACAAATAATAAATAATAATTTTTATGGAACACAATGATCTGAAAATATACAAAGGAAACATCTTTTATTTCGACGAAAACGTTACACTGAAGGATTTTACTGCAGGGAAGGAGGCTTCCGGAACGATTTATCATTATATTGAGAATGGCTTACTGGCAGTGGAAAATGGAAAGATCTTAGCTGTTGGGGATTACAACACATGCATCAAAGATTATCCGGATGCACAGGTCATCGACTATTCGGGGAAGATGATTACCCCGGGATTCATCGATACACACCTGCACGTCACACAATCTGGTACTGTAGCTGCTTACGGGGAAAAACTCCTGGAGTGGCTGAATAATTATGTTTTTCCCTGTGAGTCGGCCTATCTTGATGATGATGCTGCCCGAACCGACATCAATTTTTTCCTGCGGGAACTGATAAAAAACGGAACGACAACAGCTGTTGGATACGGGCCATTGACATACAGTGCAACCGATATTCTTTTTGAGGAACTCAGCCGTAGAAACATAAGGTTTATTACGGGAAACACCATGCAGGACCGGAATTCACCCGAGTATCTCACCCTGCCGGCCAAAGAGAATTATGAGAATGCCCTGAAAATCATCCATAAATGGCACAACAAAGGAAGGCAATCCTATGCCATTACACCGAGGTTCGCTTTTTCCTCTACGGAAGAGTTACTGGAACTTTCAAAGTCTCTCAAGACTGAATATCCCGACCTCTACATTCAGACCCATATTGATGAAAATCTGGCCGAAATTGAAGGGATCAAAACATTGTTCCCCTGGAGCAAAAACTACCTGGATGTTTACGATCACTTCGGGCTGGTCACTGATAAAACGGTTTTCGGACATTGTATCTATCTAACGGATGAGGAGTATATGGTAATGCGTGACAGACAGGCGATCATTTCATCCTGCCCTATCAGCAACAATTTTTTGGGAAGTGGCCTCTTCAATATCAAGAAAATGATGCAATATACCGACAGGATCACCCTGGGTTCAGACTTGGGTGGAGGCAATACACTTTCGATGCTTGCCGTTCTGGATGAATTTTACAAGGTTGGGATGCTCCAGGATTTCAAGGTATATTCTATGACCCGCTGGTTCCTTTGCACCCTTGGTGCGGCGAAGTCTTTAGGGCTTTCGGATGTCATCGGTAGTTTCAAGCCGGGCAAGGAAGCCGACTTTATCATCATTGACCCAAAAGCCACGGAATTTGTCAGTTACAGGACTGACAGAGTAAATGATATCTATGAATTGCTGTTTGTGCTGATGACTCTCGGTGACAGCAACCTGATAGAAGATACATACATTTACGGAAAAAGCATGAAGAACTTTGTATAACGGGGCGTAACTGGGGCTTCATGTTGTATCTCACCTGATTTCAATTCCACTTTGGGACGATTGATACCCGTTTCGGGATTTTTTATATATTATTGGTAAACAGTTTGTTTGAAAAAGAAAAGAGGGCTGATTCCATGGCCCATTGCTGCCGGAAAATGCCTACGATAAAATGCCCGAGTACCCAGTCTTTATCAATGGTTGAATTGGGGACTCCTTGCAAGGCTGCGTGTTTGGTGATTTCGGATTGTTTCATGATCTCACAGGTGTTGCCATTGACAGGATCTCTGTTTCCGGAATGTTCAGGATAAGGTGGTATTTCCGAATGAACAGACCAGTAGGCGGGAGTGCCGGATCGAAAGGCGTATATCGTTCATTAACTTGATTGATTGCAAACAGAACATATTCATCCTTGCCATTTTTCTCTAGCAGGTCATACAGGAAGGCTATTCGTTTAATGGCAGACAGATTCCGAATGATCCGTGAGTATCGGATCATCTTTTTTGCATTCAGATGTGCTTGTGAAAACGCTTTGATGAGTTCGTGGAATCCTCCAGAATATTCGATCAGATCAAAGCAATCCACGAGGGTCTTCTCGATATCAGTAATGCTATAGCGGTGGTTTCCATATCCTCTTTCATTATACCCGGTTACTTTTACAGGTTTTACCCTGATAAACCGGCAAGTTGTACCCATGCCAGGAATTTTTTTTATACCGGTCCGGGCGCTGTTCTGTATCATCAGTTCATTGGGAAACTGCTCGGTGAGACCGTGCATATTTAGCGCTGACCAGTACGCGATTCCCCCATCGGGGACCATAAAACATCCGATGACTTTTT
Organism: uncultured Bacteroidota bacterium; assembly: GCA_937900965.1. Classification (GTDB taxonomy): domain Bacteria; phylum Bacteroidota; class Bacteroidia; order Bacteroidales; family FEN-979; genus QYOJ01. Next base: position 7,847 of record CALCGJ010000078.1, read on the forward strand.
CATCTGTAAAATGGTGTCTGCGGTACTTCCCTTTTTCTATCTGGGTGATCTCGCCTTTATTCAACATTGACCTTAGTGCCTGGTTGAGTTGAAGGCGTGTGAGGTGCCCGTCATTTTCAATCATTTGATGAGTAAACACATCCCACCCATTTTCACCAATGATCTGAAGCAGGATTATTTGATACCGTGTCATGATTACATTTTATGACATCAAATATACGAAAAACAACGTTATGATAGCACAAAATGTAATATTTTTTTTTAAGTATATGAAAGGCCACCAAATCACGGGTCTATTGTATGTTTTGAAGATATCCTCTATCATCTTTTTATAGGTTTTGCTATCTTTTTTACCGCTACCGGTTTCTTGACCACCGGCATCTTCCTGGATTTTCCTTCATGATAGTATATGCTGAACGTATCTCCAAGTGAATCAGAGAAACCATATCCGAAATCGGTTGATTCTAGTACAATCGTTTTGGCCCGTTCCTGGAATTCATGCAATATCTGATGATTCATAATGAATTTCAGCGCGTCTTCAAACATGTTTTCTGCCTCTTCATAGAATTCTTCGTATAGGTCTCCGAAGTCGCCAATACAATAAACGGCTGATTCCACGAAAAAGAGCATGATATCTGCCTGGTCACGCGGAGCCGGATTGAACAAAGCAAATTCCCTGACGGCTTCCAGAGCATCGAACAATCCATTGGTCCCATCTTCAAGATCTTCAATCAACCGGTTTTTGATCAGCTTCTTGTATTTTTTTACCAACGGATCACTGTTTCCGGTCATTTTCAAATCGATGAAATTCCTCACGTTATCGAATTTTTCGTAGAGATCGGTGACCATCTTCTCCAGGGCTTCGCGGGAGAGGGAGGGGAAGGAAGTTGTCAGTTGGGATTTCGCAGGGTGTGGTTTTTTGGGCATTGGTTATTGTTTATTAAGACCTTCCAGGTTCTCAAAACCTGGAAGGTCTGGGGTGCAAACAGCGTATTAAAAGGGTATAACGAAATCATTATCCGTTGTATTGAGGGGAGGCCTGTTGGCTTCGTCGTCGGGAAATTCTCCCTGGGTATCACAATAACAAAGTTCACCATACGGACAGGTATCCGGATCGCCGGTACAGAGTTCCAGGTCGAAACCTGATGATGGAAGGTATTGTACCGGATCATCCCAGCACAATGTCAGTACATCGTATAACCGTTCAGGAGAAATTTCTTCAGGAATATCTATGATTTCCACATGGATGCTTTCCAACACCCGGAAGATTGCCTGATTGAGTTTCTCCATTTGATTGGCTGATAGCTGGATCATCTCTGGAAATACCCTGGCATCAATTCCGGTCCAATCTGAGATTGGTTTAAATGGAACAAGCGCCAGTTCCGCAGCATCCGGTACCGGTTCCATATGCGGTGGGATCTCAATATAAGATGGCTGGGGCGGATTGTTTGCAGCTGTCTCCAAATCTTCCAGGAGTTGGGTGAGGTATTTTTCCATGGGATTTTACTTGTTAAGACCTTTTTTCTATCTTCCTTAAAATCGCTGAATTGATCTTATCTATCTCTTTACGGATCTCATTTTCATTCGGATGAGTGCACTTGGTTCCATACACCATTGCATCGGAAAAACGCTCATTGGCAAGATCAAAATCAAACCGTTCCCATATCTCTGCTTCAGCTACTTCATATTCAACTTCGGGTAACGATAATAATTGCCATAAATTGCCATAAAAATCTACCACTCTCATACTACCTCCCTACCTCCCTACCTCCCTACCTCCCTACCTCACCACCTCCTCCACCGCCTCCACCGCCTCAACTACTGCCCTGATCACTTCATCAGCCATCTCATCCGTAAGATCATAATACACCGGCAAGGTGATCTCTCTTGAATAATTGTCATACGCAACCGGATAATCCGGCATCCGGTATCCGGCATCTCTGTAATAGGTCATCATGGGAAGAGGAACAAAGTGCACATTCACCGCTACCTCCCGTTTGAAGATTCCTGTAATGATCTTGTCCCGCTGTTCTTCTGAAATGCCCTTGATGCGGAGCGGGAAGACATGGTATGAGGTGGTTTTATCCGGGGTCTCAAAAGAGGGGATTTGGGCCCATGTGTAGGTGCTTAAAGCTTTGGCATACCGGTGAAAAATGGCTTTACGCCGGGGTAGCATATCAGTATCATACCGCTCCAGCTCCACGATCCCAATTGCCGCCTGGAGGTCGGTCATGTTATACTTGTATCCAGGTTCTATGATGTCGTACCTCCAGCTTCCGATCTGGGTTTTGGCCAGGGCATCCTTGGTTTGTCCGTGCAGGGCTTTTGCATTCAACTCCCGGTATATGGCTTCATTGTCAAACGGAGCAGGCAGGTTGAGACAAACAGCACCCCCTTCGGCTGTGGTAAGGTTTTTCACTGCATGAAAGGAGTAGACGGTAATATCGGTGAGGCTACCCGTTCGTTTTCCATGGTAAATGGCGCCTATCGAGTGAGCTGCATCGGACAGGACAAGGATCCTTCCAAGTAACACCTGCTGAGGGCTTTCCGGCTTGAATAATGTACAAATCTCCGGTTTGGCAACCAGGGCGTTGATCTCATCGTAGTTGCAGGGAAATCCGGCAATATCGACGGGCATGATCACCTTGGTCCGGGGAGTGATCGCATCCTCAATAGCTTTTACCGATATATTAAAGTCGTCACCGATGTCTACAAATACCACACGGGCGCCGCAATGAATGACTACGTTCGCAGTAGCACAATAGGTGTAAGCCGGAACAATCACCTCATCACCCTCTTTCAGGCCAAACCACCGGAGCATCAACTCCAGGCCGGCTGAAGCTGAACTTACACACAGGGTAGTAACCTGTCCGCCATAATTCGTCAGCATCTTCTCAAAACGCTTGGTTCGTGGCCCGGTAGTGATCCACCCTGAATAGAGCGCTTCAACGACAGCGTCGGCGATCTTTTTATCCATACGGGGCGGGGAAAACGGAATCATCTCTTTGAATTGAAAATTGATAATGGATAATTGATAATTATTTTGCTTTGCAGGTTTTTATGATTGATGTAAGAAGTTTGATAATCTCTTCCTGGTCTTTTGAGATGGAATTAAACATCTCCTTATTAATGTAGCCCGTATCTTTTAGTAAATTCAACCAATATTCTGTCTCGTTTGCTTCTTTTAGGGAAATGGATAACTTGTGAACAAAATCCGCATTGCTTTCTGCATGTTCGCTTTCTCTGATCATGGCCCCAATTGAAGTCCCACAGCGAAGCAATTGCTTTGATAGAGTATATTCTTTCTTCTCTTCACAGAGAAATTTATACAATCTCACTATCCTGACAGCAAATGCATAGCTTTTCTCTTTAACAATATTATCCTTTTTCATAAAGGAAACATTATCCATTATCCATTATCAATTTTCAATTTAGTGCGCCTGCAACCAATCTTTAATATTTCTTTCAACCCTGTTTATTACTTCAGAGGTATCAGATTTCACAAAATTTTCTCCGATAATTTTCTCATAAAGTTCAATGTAACGCTCCGAGATCTGGTTCACAATTTCGTCGGTCATTTCCGGGACCTGCTGACCAGGATTTCCCATGAAATTATTCTCCATAAGCCATTCCCTGACAAACTCCTTCGAAAGCTGTTTCTGTTGTTCGCCGTTCGCTTGTCGCTCTTCATAACCGTCAAGGTAAAAGTAACGTGATGAATCGGGTGTGTGGATCTCATCGATCAGATAGATCTTTCCATCATCACCCTTGCCAAACTCATACTTGGTATCCACCAGGATCAACCCCTTCTCTTTTGCCATCTCAGTTCCCCGCTGAAAAAGTTCTTTCGTATATTTTTCAAGCAACGCATAATCCTCTGCTGACACCAGTCCCTGACTGATGATCTCCTCTCTGGAGATGTCTTCGTCGTGCCCTTCCGTGGCTTTGGTGGTGGGTGTGACAAATGGCTCAGGGAAACGTTCATGTTCCTTCATCCCATCAGGGATAGGGACTCCGCATATATTTCTGGACCCCTTTTTATAGGATCGCCATGAACTGCCTGTCAGGTATCCCCGAATAATCATCTCAACCGGAAAAGGTTTGCAATATTTACCGATCGTCACACTCGGATCAGGACTTTCAATTTTCCAGTTGGGACATATATCTTTCGTAGCATCCAGGAATTTAACAGCGATCTGGTTCAGGACCTGTCCCTTATATGGTATCCCTCTTGGAAGAACCACATCAAACGCACTGATCCGGTCTGAAGTGATCATCACCAAATATTTCTCTCCGATGTTATATACGTCGCGGACTTTTCCTTGATACAGACTCTTTTGTCCGGGAAACTGATACTGGGTTTTGAGGATTACGTTTTCCATAATTGGTTCACTTTTTACTTTCGCAAATATATACTTTTTCGTGGTGACATGGTGCTGTGGTGCCGTGGTGAAAGAATATGATGTCGAAATAATTCCAGACCGATGTATAACCTTTTTGTTTTTTTCTGATTAATAGGGAAAAAACACTGGAACCAATGAAGGAATCGTTTAATGATGAGTTTAGAAGAAGAACGAAACAAAATGCGTTAGCAATTATCAAACTGTTTTCAATAATGAAAAGCAGGGAAGAGTTAAGAATTATTGGAAAACAGTTAATCAGAAGTGGTTGTTCTGTTGCGGCTAATTTTCGGGCATCCTGTAGGGCAAGGTCACGGGCTGAGCATTATTCAAAGCTTTGTATTGTGGTCGAAGAATGTGATGAAACCCTATTTTGGCTTGAAATGATAGAGGAAGCGGGTTTGATTGATTCAAAAACACTGACTCCAATTAAACAAGAAACATTAAGTATCTTACAGGTATTGTCGAAAGCCAGAAAAAATCTCAAAAACTAATATCACCACTGCACCAATGCACCACTGCACCATGGCGCCAATGCACCACTGCACCATGGCGCCACTGCACCACTGCACCATGGCGCCACTGCACCACTGCACCATGGCGCCACTGCACCACTGCACCACCGCACCACTGCACTATTTGCTGTAGGCCCTGATGATCCTGCTTACCAACTTATGCCTGATGATGTCTTTTTCGTCGAGATAGACAAATGAGATCCCGGGTACGTTGGCGAGGATTGATTGGGAATGGATTAAACCCGACTCCTGCTTTGGAGGTAGGTCGATCTGGGTGATGTCGCCGGTAACAATGAATTTGGCAGAAGCACCCATCCGGGTAAGGAACATTTTCAACTGACCGGGAGTTGTATTCTGGG
>CALCGJ010000079.1 GCA_937900965.1 uncultured Bacteroidota bacterium
GTAATGAGGGCGAGCGGGCGGTAATAGCCCAGCTGCATATTGGAGAAGTGCCAGAAGTCGACCGTCATCAGTTTTGGGATCCCGGCGAAACCCTCCTGTACATACCGGTTAATTGTAATAGCGCTGTAGTCGTCCAGCACATATCCATGCCCAATGGTATTGATATAGAGCACAAAGGCAAACCCGGCGGCAACCAGGGCCATGAAGTAATGGAGCGGGGTGAGGCGGAATTGAGGAGTAATAACCTCTGGCTTTCGGTTGCTTTTTCCTTTCTTCTTTGTCTTTTGTTTGGCCATTTCCTCTATTGTGATCTATTGTGCCTATGTGGTAAAAGTAGTAAAAAAATGAAGGATACGCCAAAGGTGAAAATCCGGCTCCCTTTAGGGTCAGGGGTAAAACTGATTTTCAGCATTGGGATCAAATTTGTATTTTTACGGTTTAATAATTCGTTTCAAATGTCAAAAATCGCATTAATCACCGGCATCACAGGTCAGGATGGATCCTACCTCACTGAACTCCTGCTTGAAAAAGGATATATTGTCCACGGCATCATCCGCCGGTCGAGTTCGTTCAATACCTTCCGGATCGATCATCTTTACAGGAACAAAGATATCCTTGATAAGCGGATGTTCCTTCATTACGGTGACCTGACCGATTCGAGCAATCTGAACCGCCTTGTTGAGAGGATCGAACCCAACGAGATCTATAACCTCGGCGCCCAGTCGCATGTCCAGGTTTCGTTTGAAGTGCCGGAATACACAGCCGAAGTGGATGGCGTGGGAACGCTGCGGTTCCTGGATGCCATCAAGGAGACAGGGATAATGACCCGGTTTTACCAGGCAAGTACTTCCGAGCTCTATGGTCTTGCCCAGGAGGTTCCACAGACTGAAAAAACACCTTTCTATCCCCGTAGCCCCTACGGAGTTGCCAAATTATACTCGTACTGGATCACGGTGAACTACCGGGAAGCCTATAACCTTTTTGCCTCAAACGGGATCCTGTTCAACCACGAATCGGAACGCCGGGGCAAAACTTTTGTCACGCGCAAGATATCCGTAGGCGTTTCCAACATCATGCTGGGACGTCAGGAAAATCTGGTGATGGGCAACCTCGATTCGAAACGCGACTGGGGCTATGCTCCCGAGTATGTGGAGGGGATGTGGCGGATGCTGCAGGCGGATAAGGCTGAAGATTTTGTGCTTTCCACCAACGAAACCCACACCGTGAAGGAATTTATCGAAGAATCTTTCCGGGTGTTGGGTGAAGAGGTTGAATGGAGAGGAGAGGGGACTAATGAAACGGGGATCCTGCACTCCACCGGCAAAGAAGTTGTATGCATTGATCCCCGGTACTTCCGTCCCACCGAGGTAGATCTGCTGATCGGCGACTATTCCAAAGCAAAAGAAAAACTGGGATGGGAGCCAAAGACAACGTTTAAGGAGTTGGTGAAGATCATGGTGGAGGCGGACTTCAAAAAAATCAAGGAAAATAAGATTTAATATGAACCTCTCTTCAAAGATTTATATCCCCGGCCACACCGGGATGGTGGGTTCCGCTATTCTTCGGTGCCTGCAGGAGAAAGGGTATACGAAGTTCCTGCTTCGAACGATCGAAGAGCTGGACCTGATGCGGCAGGCTGATGTGGAAGATTTCTTTAAACAGGAACGACCCGAATATGTGATAGATGCTGCAGCGAAAGTAGGAGGTATTGAGGCCAATAACACCTATCGGGCGCAGTTCATTTACGAGAACCTCACCATCCAGAACAACCTCATCCATTCATCTTACAAATACGGTATTAAGAAACTCCTCTTCCTTGGAAGTTCCTGCATCTACCCGAGGCTGGCTCCACAGCCGCTGAAAGAGGAATACCTTTTGACCGGAGAACTTGAGCCCACGAATGAACCCTATGCCATCGCTAAAATCGCCGGGATCAAGATGTGTGAATCCTACAACCGGCAGTACGGATGTAATTTCTTTTCGGTAATGCCAACCAACCTTTTTGGCCCTAACGACAACTACAACCTCGAAACATCCCACGTACTCCCTGCTCTAATCCGTAAAATACACCTTGCCCGATGTCTTGAAAACGGCGACTGGCCTGCAATCCGCCAGGATCTGGATAAACGGCCGATCGAGGGAATAACCGGCTCGGCTAGTGAGGAGGAAATTATTGGTATGCTGGACAAATACGGAATTGAACTCAATGCAGAAATGCAGGAATGCAGGAATGCAGGAATGAAGAATTCTGCCGAATCACAATCCAACCATTTCACCATTTCACCATTTCACCAGTTCACCAGATCACCAGTTACTGTAACATTGTGGGGTACGGGGAACGTTTACAGAGAGTTTATGCACGTTGATGATATGGCAAGCGCCTGTGTGAAAATCCTGGAGGATTACGATGTTTCAGGTTTCAGGTTTCAGGTTTCAGGTTCAGAAGTTGATGATTCACATCTCACGTCTCACGATTCACCTCCTTCGTTTTTAAATATTGGTACTGGAGTCGATAGTACAATCAGAGAATTAGCAGAACTGATCAGGTCCATTGTTGGTTTTCAGGGAAAGATAGAATGGGATGCCACAAAACCTGACGGAACTCCGAAGAAGTTGCTGGATGTGAGCCGGCTGAAGGAGACGGGGTTTGTTCCAGCGTATACATTGGAGGAGGGGATTCGGAGGGTGTATGAGGGGTATAAGGGATAGGGGGATTTGAGGTTGCTTCAAATGTGTATTGCTGACATTGTGTAAGATCGAGGTTGCTTCGTCACCTGCACATAGCAAGCGATACAATATTACGAGGTTGCTTCGTCACTTCGTTTCTCGCAATGACACCGTGTGTCGGGTTGTCAACAGGGAAGGGGAGCGTGGCGGCGCATTACGCCGCCACGCTCCCCTTCCCCTCCTTAATTACAGGAGTCCGTGTCATTGCGACGAGTTCTCCCGAGGCCTCGGGAGAACGAGGAAGCAATCTGAAATAAGTTTCATCGCAGGTTTAATTCGCTTTCCTGATCGCCGCCAGCTGTTCAGCAATAAGTCCAAGCAGGAACAACAGGATGCCGGTGATGAAGCCGAGGAGGCTTCCGGTGCTTACGCCGCGCCCCTCCAGCAATAGCGGGATTCCCCAGATGCTCGCCAGTATTATGCAGATCAGGGAGAGGGGCAGGAAGATTTTCATGGGGTTGAAGAGAATCACGATGTGAATGATCTCCATCAGGGTGTGGAAGGCAGATTGAATCCCTATTTTACTTTTTCCGTGGCTTCGTTTGTTTAT
>CALCGJ010000080.1 GCA_937900965.1 uncultured Bacteroidota bacterium
CTGTCCATCTGTTCCGGCTTTTGCAGAAACTTGCTGATCCTGAAGAGATGCGAGTGTATAAGTTATTGTGAAAATACCGGCCATTCCATCGCCAATACCAGCTGTTCCATCTACCTTGAATCCATCGAAGGGATCACTCCCAAGGTTAGGGCCAATGTCAATATTGGTGTAAGTCATCCCACCTGAGATGACACTCACACTAATGTTGGAATAGGTTCCAGGGTCAGCTTCCACAGAGTAGTGGGAAAGCTCTTTACATACTGGTCCCGGGCATCCGTTGTGCTCTACGCGTAATATAATGGTGTATGTACCACCAGGATTACAAACAACTGATTGTATAGTGGTCGAAAAACCTCCACCGTTATCCTTGGATACGTCGCAAGGATTCTGAGCCTGACCGGTAACTGCGAGGATCATAAACAGGAATCCGATTGCGAATCCTGAACTGATGACGTTAAATCTCGTTTTCATCTCTTCAAAATTTAAGGTTAAATTACGATTAATTACTGAAAGGATACTGTAATCCCATCATTCGCAATCGGTATGGTCTTAGATTGCCCTGCCAGCAGAATTTCCAATTCCTTTTCATAGGTTGGAACTGCGAAGCTTGTGTGATAGGTCTCACCATAATTAACCATAGCTTTGTGATAGATAGACCCCGTTTTTGATTTGATATACAAAACGGCTTTGGTATTGCTTTTCACTTCAACCTGGAGGTCTTTCATGGTTTTCCAGTCGAAGTCGGCGTTAACCTGCATATCAGTTGTTGCAGTTGAGGCTTGGACAGGAGATGGAGATGGCTCCATCATTTCAAGATCCTTCTGACAGCCAGTAAAAAATATAACCATTACTGCCAGTGCAATCGTACCTGAAATTAATCTTTTTGTTTTCATGGGTTCTGTGGTTTGATTTTAAAAATAATCTGACCACAAATATCTATCACACAATTACTTACGGCAAGCTGGAATAAGTATATGTAGGAAATTTCCGGGAATCCGTTGCTGATTATTTAGTATCTGTAATATCTGATAAAAAGACGTTTTTACACTGATATTCAGGCGTTTATGGAAACTAAATACAAGTAAATGTATGTGTTCCCTTAGTAAGTGTGACTGAATCCCTCGTAACCGGGATTTTTGCCGGAAAACTAAGTGAGAACTCGTACTTTTGCCATCCCAACCATATCTCATGTCAAATTCGATTCTCGACAACCTGAATGAAGCGCAAAAAGCAGCCGTAATTGCCACAGAAGGGCCTGTTATGGTAATTGCGGGAGCCGGATCGGGAAAGACACGGGTATTGACCTTCCGTGTTGCATGGTTACTGGAGCAGGGGGTAGATCCATTTCGGGTGCTGGCTCTCACCTTCACCAATAAGGCAGCCCGGGAGATGAAAGAACGGATTATCAAGTTGGTTGGTGGGACCGAGGCACATAGTGTCTGGATGGGAACGTTTCACTCCATTTTCGCCAGAATTCTGAGGGTAGAGGGGCATCTGCTTGGCTATCCTCCCAACTATACTATTTATGACACCGACGACTCCAAACGCGTTGTCAGGAGCCTGATCAAAGAGAATGCCCTCGATGATAAAATTTATCAGGCCGGTTACATCCTGCACAGGATCTCATCTGCCAAAACCTCCCTGCTCTCCGCTGAAGAGTACAACATAAACCATGAGATCCAGGAGTATGACTCCACCACCGGGAAACCCCTTGCCGGGAAACTCTACACACAGTATCAGAACCGGCTGAAGCGGGCAGCAGCCATGGATTTCGATGACCTCCTCTTCAACATGAATATTCTTTTACGCGACTTCCCGGATGTCCTGTACAAATACCAGCAGAAGTTCCATCATATTTTAGTTGATGAGTACCAGGATACCAATTACGCCCAGTATCTCATCGTCAAAAAACTGGCAGCCAATAATGAGAACATTTGCGTTGTGGGCGACGATGCACAAAGCATCTACGGATTCCGGGGCGCCAACATCCAGAATATCCTGAACTTTCGCACCGACTACCCAGATCATCAGACCTTTAAACTTGAACAGAACTACCGATCAACAAAGATCATCGTAAAAGCAGCAAACACTGTAATAGAGAAAAATAAGAAGCAGATATTCAAGGAGATATGGACTGATAATGAAGAGGGTGGATTAATCAGGCTGATCCGGGCCTCCACCGATACTGAAGAGGGGAACCTGGTAGCGCAGTCGATCTTTGAACAGAAGATGAACCAGCAGCTTCCCAATGAAGCATTTGCCATCCTGTACCGCACCAATGCCCAGTCGCGATCGCACGAAGAGGCACTCCGAAGATTGAATATCCCATGCCGGATCTATGGTGGAATCTCCTTTTATCAGCGAAAAGAGATCAAAGATATGCTTGCCTATTTCAGGCTCGCCATCAATCCGAAAGATGAAGAGGCATTGCTCCGGGTAATCAACAATCCCACGAGAGGAATCGGAAAAACTACTATTGAGAAGCTGATTGTGGCTGCTGACGACAGCGGTTCCTCAATCTATGAAGTAATCGGAGATCCACAAACGCATCACCTCAAACTCCCCTATGGTACGATGCAGAAAATCAACGAGTTTCTAACTATGATCCGGAGCTTTGGGGCAATGCTGAAAACCAGGAATGCGTATGACCTTGGGAAGCACATTGCTGCATCAAGCGGATTGCTGAAAGTACTGTATGAAGACAAAACTCCGGAAGGGGTGAGCCATTACGAGAACATGGAGGAGCTTCTCAATGCAGTAAAGGAGTTTACCGAATCGGAAAGAGCGCCGAACGAGGAGACCGGGGAGATCGACACATCGATCAGGACCCTGGATGAGTTCATGCAGGATGTTGCTCTCCTGACCGATGCCGATTTCGGTGATGACGAAGGGAATGACAGGGTGGCACTGATGACTATCCATGCTTCCAAAGGGCTGGAGTTTCCTAATGTATACCTGGTTGGGCTGGAGGAGAATTTGTTTCCTTCGATTCAGAGTCTCAACTCCCGCGCTGATCTGGAGGAGGAACGCCGGCTGTTTTATGTTGCACTTACACGCGCCCAGAAGAGTGTTACGCTGAGTTATGCCGAGAACCGTTACCGGTGGGGAAACCTCACAATCTGTGAACCCAGCAGGTTCATTTCCGAGATCCCTGAGGAGCAACTGGACCTGCCAAAAAAGGCATCGGTACAGCCTGGAGGATTCTTTTCTGAAGATAACTTCTCCTCTTCCTTACCTGGATTGAAACGCCCGAGGAAGATAACACCGGTCGACAAGAACCTGAAAAAATCAAATCCCAGCGTAATTCCCGATGACTTTAACGCAGCCACGATTGAGTCGATCGTGCCTGGCATGGAGGTTGTACACGAACTTTTCGGTAATGGGAAAGTGGTTCAGGTGGATGGACAGGGCCCAAATAAAAAGGCGACTGTCTTCTTCCAGGGAGTGGGACAAAAACAGCTGTTACTGAAATTTGCCAGGCTGAAGCTAGCCGGCTCCTGATCTCTCAATCTCTGGAGCTATTCATTATACTCAAAACCAGTTATTATGAGGCAAGGCTCATCTCTTTTCACCTTGAGAACTGATTGACACTGATAAATGTTATATCTTTGCACAAAACTTCAACTTAATGGAATATAACACGTCACGCGGCCCGATGGCCATTGCAGAGTATGGAAGGAACATCCAGCAGATGATTGAGTATATTATCACCATCGAAGACCGTGAAAAACGCACAAAAGCAGCCAAATTCATTGTGAATGTGATGGCTCAGATGCACCCGCAGGTAAAAGAATCAGGAGACTATAAACACAAACTCTGGGATCATTTGTTTCTGATCTCCGACTTCAAACTTGATGTTGACGCTCCCTTTCCTCCACCCCCACCACAGGTTCTAAGTGCCAAACCCGAACCGATATCCCGTTCAACGAATGAGATTAAATACAGGCATTACGGGAGAAATATCACCCTGATGATTGAAAAAGCTTCAGCATACGAAGAGGGAGCCGAGAAAGATGCACTGGCAAAAGTGATTGCCAATCACATGAAAAAATCTTACCTCAACTGGAACCGTGATTCGGTAACCGATGAACTGATAGAGGAGCAGCTTGGCATTCTCTCCAACGGGGCGCTGAAACTGAAGGAGAACACGAGGCTCTCAGCAACCAGTGATATCCTTGCCCAGAACAAAAAACGCCGTCCATTCCGACCGAAAGAGAATTCCAGCCAGAACTACCGGGGCCGCAGAAAGCAGCAGTGAGCTCATTTGAGATCACCGGAGGAAAGAGACTATCCGGCGAGATTGTCCCACAGGGAGCTAAAAATGAAGCCCTCCAGGTTATCTGTGCCACCTTGCTAACCAGAGAAAAGGTTACCATTCACAACATCCCTTTCATCCATGATGTAGTTCGCCTGATTGATCTGTTAAAAGATCTCGGAGTGGAGGTTCATCAGGATACTACATCCACTTTTACGTTCCAGGCCAGCGAGGTTCACTTCGATTACCTGCATACAGATGAGTTCAGGGAGAAAGTAGGATCATTGCGAGGCTCCCTCATGATCCTGGGTCCGCTTCTTGGCAGGTTCGGCAAAGGATATGTCCATCTTCCGGGAGGAGACAAGATCGGGAGACGAAGGCTGGACACCCATTTTACCGGGTTGCAAAAACTCGGAGCCACGTATACCTACGACACAGAGCATCAATATTTTGCTTTTTCTGCCAACAAGCTGCAGGGCTCTTACATGTTACTGGATGAAGCCTCTGTTACCGGGACCGCCAATATCCTGATGGCTGCAGTTGTTGCCACGGGCACCACAACAATTTTTAACGCTGCCTGCGAACCATACATCGTCCAGTTATGCAATATGCTTATCCGGATGGGAGCGCACATTTCAGGTGTAGGATCCAACCTTCTGACCATTGAAGGGGTTGATGATCTTCACGGATGTGAGCACACGCTTCTTTCGGATATGATCGAGGTGGGAAGTTTTATCGGACTGGCTGCCATGACTGGCTCAGATATCACGATCAGGAATGTGAATTACCAGCATCTGGGCATCATACCTGATGTTTTCAGGAAGCTTGGGATCGAGCTGGTTCAGCAGGGCGATGACCTTTTTATCCCGGCCCAGGACCATTATTCCGTGGAGACCTTTATGGATGGCTCAATCATGACCATTGCCGATGCTCCCTGGCCCGGATTTACTCCCGACCTGATCAGCATCATTCTGGTAGTGGCAACCCAGGCAAGGGGGAGTGTGCTGATCCATCAGAAGATGTTCGAAAGCAGACTCTTTTTCGTGGATAAACTGATCGATATGGGAGCAAAGATCATCCTGTGCGACCCACACCGGGCAACCGTTATCGGACTTGATCATGAATATCCCCTGCGTGGTATCCGAATGTCGTCGCCCGATATCCGTGCAGGAGTTGCTCTCCTGATTGCCGCCCTTTCAGCCACAGGGACCAGTATGATCGACAACATCGAACAGATTGACCGTGGCTATGAACGCATCGATGTCAGGTTAAATGCCATTGGAGCCGACATCCGGCGTATCAATGGCTGACAATTTGGCGCAGATTCCTGAACGGCAGATTTTTTGTACCTGTACCGGAACGAATAAATGAGACCTATTTAGCCTTTATTTTATGCCAAAGAGACCGAAGAAAAAACAGAATACCGACGAGCTTCACGATGAGCTGATTCCCGATACTGATATTTTTTCCATGGAGGAAGCGGATGAGCCTGATGAAGTTGAAGCATATGAAACTGACGACACTCCTGAAGAAAAGATAGCGGAGCTCAATGACCGTTTTCTGCGCTTGTATTCCGAGTTTGACAACTATCGGAAGCGAACCCTGAAAGAGAAGATTGACCTGAGTAAGACCGCTTCTGCCGGGGTTGTTACCGACCTTCTTCCTGTACTTGATGATTTTGAGCGCGCAATTAAGGCATTCTCAGATGACGGATCTGCCAATTCTTCCCTTAAGGATGGTGTTATCCTGATCTTCAATAAATTCCTGAATGTTCTAACCCAGAAAGGGCTGGAACCGATGAAAACCATCGGAGAGCCGTTTGATACCGATTTTCACGAAGCTATCACCAATATCCCTGCTCCATCGCCCGATCTGAAAGGAAAGGTAGTTGATGAGGTTGAGAAGGGATATTTGCTGAACGGAAAGGTGATTCGGTACGCGAAGGTGGTTGTGGGGAGTTAGGGAAGAAGGTAGAGGGATGAGAAGATATTTAGTTTTAAGTGTTAAGTGTTAAGTTTTAAGTGATTATTAATCAGATTGATAGGTTGTTAGGCTGTCGGGCTATAATGTTGTGGCGAGTGGAGCGAGACCAAGGCTCTGGGAAACTGGAAAAACTTTCTTACCTCTTCACCACTTAACACTTAAAACTTAAAACTTAAAACTTAAAACTTACCAATGAACGCAGAACGATGAACAAACGTGCATGACGACAAAGAGAGACTATTACGAAATACTGGAGATCAGCAAATCTTCTACAGCCGAGGAGATCAAAAAAGCTTACAGGAAGCAGGCGTTGAGATACCATCCTGATAAAAATCCGGGCGATTCTGATGCAGAGGGGAAGTTTAAGGAGTCTGCAGAGGCCTATGAGGTGCTGAGTGATGCGACTAAGCGCCAACGTTACGATCAGTTCGGGCATTCGGGTTTGGGTGGATCCCACGGATTTGGCGGGTTCAGTGGGGGAATGAGTATTGATGAGATCTTCAGCCATTTCGGCGACATCTTTGGAGGTGGCGGTGGAGGATTCGAAGACCCTTTCAGCTCTATTTTCGGAGGGGGGCGCCGCCGTTCGGGCCGTACCGTTCACAAAGGATCCAACCTTCGGGTAAAAGTCAAGCTCACCCTGGAAGAGGTTGCTCATGGAGTGGAGAAAAAGATCAAGGTGAACAAATATATCCAGTGTTCAACCTGCACCGGTACCGGAGCGAAAGGCGGGAGTGCCTACCAGACCTGCTCAACCTGCAACGGTAGCGGTCATGTTACACGGGTTACATCCACCTTCCTGGGACAGATGCAGTCTACCTCCGCCTGTCCGCAATGCGGAGGTGAAGGGAAAGTGATTACAGATAAATGTCATGACTGTGCCGGCAACGGCGTTGTGAAAGGGGAAGAGGTGATCACTATCAAGATCCCGGCCGGAGTAGCTGAAGGCATGCAGTTATCGATGGGCGGAAATGGCAATGCTGCTGCCCGTGGAGGCATTCCAGGAGACCTCTTTATACAGATTGAGGAGACCCCGCATACTGATTTTGAACGTGAAGGAAACCACCTCCTGTACAACCATTTTCTCAACTTCCCGGATGCCGTCATTGGCACCTCCATTGAGATCCCAACCATCGATGGGAAGGTCAAGGTGAAGGTGGAGGCAGGTACTCAAAGCGGAAAAATTCTGAGATTGCGTGGCAAGGGGCTTCCCAGTGTGAATGGATATGAAGGGAAAGGAGATCTGCTGATCACACTCCAGGTGTGGACACCAAAAACACTCTCCAAAGAGGAGAAAGGTCTGCTGGAAAAGCTCGGAAAATCTCCAAACTTTCAACCCGACCCCAGCTCAAGCGACCGTAGTTTTTTCTCGAAAGTAAAAGATTACTTTGAATAGACGATGGAGATATTCTCTGCTGCCCATATCACCAAACAGTATGCTGCGCACAAAGCGCTTGACGATGTCACCATAAATGTCCCCGAAGGATCCATCTTTGGGCTTCTGGGCCCAAACGGGGCTGGAAAAACTACATTGATCCGTATTATTAACCAGATTATTGCCCCGGATGCCGGCGACCTCTCTTTTCTGGAGAGGAGGCTTCTTCCAAAGGATGTTGAAAATATTGGTTACCTGCCCGAAGAGCGCGGATTGTACAAGAAGATGAAGGTTGGCGAACAGGCATTATACCTGGCCCAGCTAAAAGGGCTCTCCCGCCGTGAAGCCGAAAAGCGGCTGGCATACTGGTTCGCCAAATTCGAGATCATGAGCTGGTGGAACCGGAAAGTGGAAGAGCTTTCCAAGGGGATGCAGCAAAAGGTTCAGTTTATCGTAACTGTGATCCACCAACCCCGGCTCCTGATCTTTGACGAGCCCTTCAGCGGGTTTGATCCCATTAATGTCAACATGTTGAAAGAGGAGATTTTGAACCTCCGGGCAACCGGCTCTACCATTATCTTTTCTACCCACAATATGGCATCCGTAGAGGAGTTGTGCGATCATATCGCCCTGATCAACAATGCCAGAAAGATCCTCGATGGCAACGTGAAAGCGATTAAAGATCAATACTCTACCAATACCTTCGAAGTGCATTTCAATGCATTCGATCAGGATCTACGCAGCATCCTTCCTGAGAATTTTGAGATTGTGAAAACGGGAATGGATGATGCATTTCATGTAGCACGGATCCGACTTCCTAAAGAAACAAAACCGAACGATTTGCTTTCCCTTCTGATGCCCCATGTAACGATTCATTCACTTAATGAGATTATTCCCAGTATGAACGACATCTTCATCAACGTAGTTACCGACAGGGAGGCAGCGCAATGAAGAAAATCCTGTTAATCATCCGAAGAGAGTATCTCACCCGTGTAAAAAAACGGTCGTTCATCATCATGACAATCCTTGGGCCACTGCTGATGGCAGGCATTGTGATTGTCCCAATCTATATTGCCACAACCACAAATGAGACGAAACAGGTAGCGGTGATCGATGAAACCGGGCTCTTCTATGAGAAGTTTAAAATGTCCGACAACATCCGGTTCCATTATCTTGAGACAGATATCAAAAGCGCCAAGGAGAACTTTGGGAAAAGTGATGATTATGCTCTCCTCTATATCCCGAGGACGGAAATTGCATTGCCTGTCAATGCCATTCTTTATGCCGGAACGCAGATCAACATCAACGTGAAAAGCTATATCCGGAACGTCATGTCGAAACGGATTGAAGACCTGAAACTGGAGGCCCAATTGCGGGATATTACAAATGGGAACAGTTCACAGGTTGATTTAGACAACCTTCTGCGCTCTATCAAAACATCGGTGGATATCAGCACAATTAAAATCGGTTCAGATGGGGAGGAGGAGAAGAGTTATACGGAGGTGAGTATGGTACTTGCCATCTTCGGAGCCATCCTTATATACTTCTTCATCTTTATGTTCGGATCCCAGGTGATGCGCGGGGTAATTGAAGAGAAGACCAGCAGGATCGTAGAGGTGATCATATCCTCTGTAAAACCCTTCCAACTGATGATGGGAAAGATCATTGGTGTAGCCATGGTAGGATTGACCCAATTCGCCCTGTGGGTGGTTTTTACATTTATCATTATTACCGCTGTAACCTCTACTTTCACTGGGAAAACCATGTCGCAGGAAAACCCGAAGCAATTGACAGAGCAGTTGACCGGTGGTTTCGATCCCGGCCAGGTGATCAGTTTGCCAGGTGAGCCACAACAGGAAGAGATGACAAATGAGGTGATGGCAGCCATCAGCAGTATCGACTTCCCGGTAATGATAGGATCTTTCCTCTTCTTCTTCCTTTTCGGGTATCTGATGTATGCCGCATTATTTGCAGCAATCGGTGGGGCGGTTGACAGCGAAGCAGACACCCAGCAGTTTATACTTCCTCTCACAGCACCGCTTATCCTGGCCATCGTGATGGCTCAGTTCATTGTTCAGGATCCCGATGGACCTATGGCTTTCTGGCTTTCAATAGTTCCTTTTACATCGCCGGTGGTAATGATGATCCGGATTCCGTTTGGCGTCCCCTTTTACGAAGTCGCTATCTCCATGACGTTGTTGCTGTTAGGCTTTCTGGCCACTACCTGGGTGGCAGCAAAGATTTACCGGACAGGAATCCTGATGTATGGGAAGAAGGTAAGCTATAAGGAGCTTTGGAAGTGGATCAGGCATAGTTAATTGCCATCATTGCACATCATTGCACATCATTGCCATCATTGCCATCATTGCACATCATTGCCGTCATTGCCATAATTGAACATAAATGCGTGGGAGTGTTTTAGAATTTCTCGTAAATTTGGATGAAAATTAACAGAATGTCTATGAAAAAGAGTGAAAAGAAAGCTTTTTTGAAAGAAGAGGTTAAGCACATTGATATCAAGTCGTTAGATTGGACCTCGATCATTGATGCGATGCGGGATATGTCATTCACCTCCCGTGATACTGCAGTAGCCGCAGATATCCTTAACAGGATGATCAATGATGATGGATGTACTATTTTCCTGACTCTTGCAGGAAGCACCAGTGCAGGAGGTTGCATGCAGGTCTATGTAGATATGGTCAGGAACAACATGGTAGACGCTATCGTGGCAACTGGCGCTTCAATCGTGGATATGGACTTTTTTGAGGCACTCGGATTCAAACACTACAAGGGATCTCCTGATGCGAATGATACAGAGTTGCGTAATCACTACATAGATCGGATTTATGATACCTATATTGACGAAGAAGAGCTTCAGGTTTGTGATATGACGATTGGGAAAATCGCAGACTCCCTTGAGCCAAGACCCTATTCGTCCCGTGAATTCATTTGGGAGATGGGGAAATACCTGACTAAACACGCTAAGAAAAAGGATTCACTGGTGCAAACCTGTTTCGAGCATAATGTCCCGATTTTCTGTCCTGCTTTCAGTGATAGCAGCGCTGGTTTCGGGTTGGTCAGACATCAATGGGATAATCCTGAAAGACATATGTCGATCGACTCTGTCGCTGATTTCCTGGAGTTGACCCGGATTAAAATGGCGGCAAAGGGTTCCGGACTATTCATGATTGGTGGAGGTGTTCCAAAGAATTTTGTTCAGGATACGGTTATTTGTGCCGAAGTTTTGGGGAAAGATGTACCTATGCACAAATATGCTGTTCAGATAACCGTTGCGGATCCGCGCGATGGTGCCTGCTCCAGTTCAACCCTGAAAGAGGCTGCATCCTGGGGAAAAGTGGATACAGTCTATGAGCAGATGGTATACGCCGAAGCAACTTCAGTTCTGCCTCTGATCATCAGCTATGTCTATCACAAAAAGGATTGGAAAAAACGCAAACGCTACAACTGGGCCGACCTATATGCCAAATGATGGCAATGATGGCAATGATGGCAATGACGGCAATGATGCGCAATGATGCGCAATGATCAATATCCCAATATCTTCAGCATCGACTTATAACTCTGCTCCTTTGAAAAGAGTTTTGTAAAATACTCGCCGGTTTCATCTATATCGATCAGTACATGCTTGGGAGCGGGTGTCAGGCAGTGCTGTATACCGCCATAGCCTCCGATCGACTCCTGGTAAGCGCCTGTATGGAACAATCCGATATAGAGAGGATTCTCCGTGCTAAATTTGGGCAAAAAGACAGCGTTAGAGTGTGCTTCAGCATTATAGTAGTCTTCGCTGTCGCAGGTTAGTCCACCGAGAAAAACACGCTCATATTCCTTTTCCCAGTTGTTTATTGCAAGTAGAATAAATCGTTGTTGAATAGCCCAGGTATCCGGTAAAGTAGTCATGAAAGAGCTGTCGATCATGTTCCATGCTTCACGGTCATTCTGTTTTTTTTGGTCAATAATATTGAAAAGAACAGCTCCGCTTTCACCAACTGTATAGGATCCAAACTCAGTGAATATATCAGGTTCTTCAACATTATTCCGTTCACACATGCTTTTAATCTGAGCAATGATCTCTTCCGCCATATAATCGTACTCATAACTATAGGCAAGTGAGTTTTTGATAGGGAACCCTCCTCCGATATTCAGGGAGTTCAGTTCGGGGCATACCTTTTTCAACTCACAGTATACATTTACGCTCTTATGCAACTCATTCCAATAGTATGCTGTATCCTTAATCCCAGTGTTGATGAAGAAGTGCAGCATCTTTAGCTCGTATTTCGGATTATCTTTGATCTTCTGCAGGTAGAGAGGAACAACGTCATTGTAGCGAATTCCAAGACGGGATGTATAAAAATCAAATTTGGGCTCCTCTTCCGATGCAATCCTGATTCCCAACTGCATCTTTTTCCGGATTGAATCATATGCATCTATCTCTACAA
This sequence comes from uncultured Bacteroidota bacterium, assembly GCA_937900965.1. GTDB lineage: Bacteria > Bacteroidota > Bacteroidia > Bacteroidales > FEN-979 > QYOJ01. The sequence goes on from CALCGJ010000080.1 coordinate 12,071, forward strand.
GGTTATCGAGGATGGGGATAATATTTACAAACCCGTTGTTGACCATATTCGTAATATATTCAAGGTAATTGTCCCTCTTGAATCCGTTGCAGATGATGAAGTGTTCCTTATCCATCAGTCCACGCGCATGGAGATCTTCAATAATCTGAATATCAAAGGCAGACGAAGTTTCAATGTGAATATCATTTTTCAGCGCCTCTTCCATTATAAAGCTGAAGTGCGAACTCTTTGTGCAATAACAGTAATGGTAATCGCCCTGGTAATCAACCTTAGCCATAGCCACATTAAAGAGTCTTTTCGCTTTTTGTATCTGGCTGCTGATCTTAGGTAAATAGGTTATTTTCAGTGGAGTTCCATACTGTTTAATAATATCCATTAATGGAACATCATTGAAATAGAGCTCATCGTCAAGCACTTTAAACTCCTCCTGAGGGAAGTCAAATGTCTGTTCAATCAGGTCAATATACTTGTTCTTCATACTTAATTAATTAAATGCAATTGACTTACATCATCTATATTCAATCAATCCGGGTGAGTTACATTGTCATAAAAATACAAATGTAATAAAGTTCCATGAATGATTGCTTTTTTGCTATTTATTTTTACTTTTGAGCTGAATACATACGAACTGTTTGCAGTTGGTTAATTCAAAAGAAACTTCTATCTTTGCACGCTGAAAAAAAGAGGCTATTTCTGAATTCAGAATATTAACATTAGCTGAAGAAAAAATTCAATAAAATCAAAGTTTCATGCAAAATAAAGGCGTTGTAAAGTTCTTTACGATCATTTTTGCACTGGTATGTCTTTTCCAGTTATCGTTCACCTTCATTGGCTTCAGGTATGCCCAGAAAGCTGAAAGTTATGCACATGAGCCCGTGACGTTGGAGCAAGCCAACCGGATGTCGAAAGGAGACCCTAACCTCCAGGACTATTTCTACGATTCCATTGCCAATGCCAGGCTGGAATATTTTAATGACTCTCTGGCCAACACCAGTGTGTTCAACATTCTCCTGAAAAATTATACCCTCAAAGAGATCAAGGAACGTGAAATCAACCTGGGTCTTGACCTGAAGGGTGGGATGAACGTCACAATGGAGGTTTCGGTTCCGGATATCATCAGGGCCCTCTCGGGAAACAACCAGGATCCGGTCTTTACCCAGGCGCTTAAACTGGCACTTGAGAAGGAGAAGACCAGCACTGCAGATTTCGTAGATATTTTCGTGACCTCCTTCCGTGAGACAGACCCCAACGCCAAACTGGCTTCCATTTTCAATACCATGGAACTGAAGGACCGGATCACCTATAATTCTACTAATGATGAGGTGATTGTTGTGATTCGTGACGAAGTTAATGCTGCCATAGACAGAACGTTCAACATTCTGCGAACCCGTATCGACCGGTTTGGAGTTACGCAGCCAAATATCAACCGGTTGCAGACAGCACGGCGGATTCTTATTGAACTTCCGGGCATCAAAGAGCCGGACCGTGTACGAAAACTCCTTCAGGGAACGGCTCAACTTGAATTCTGGGAGACCTATCAGTATCCTGAACTCTACTCCTATTTTGCAGATGCCAATAAACGGCTTGCCTCAATTCTTGCCGGACAAATTGACAACATTGAAACACCGGCAGAAGGGGGACCTGTTATGGACTCTTTGCCAAGCCAGCAGCCAGTCATAACTGAAACCATTGAGACTACAACGGTATCGGAAGGAGATGTGACAGATACTGTTCAGGAGAACGTCCTGCTGCAGCAAATGGAACAGGATACCAGTGCAACAAATGTTGGTCAGGATCAGGAGTCGTTTGATGAATACGCTAAAACGAATCCCCTGTTTGCTTACCTGAATCCGGCCGTTTATCAAAACGAAGAGGGCCAGTATGTTCCCGGACAGACAGCCATGGTTGGTCGTGCCTTTATCAAAGATACCGCCAGGATTAACAGCATGCTACGGCAGGCACTCGCACTGAATATTTTCCCCCGGGATATGAAACTGGCATGGACTGTAAAACCGCGTTCTGGTGCTCCGGATGTAATTGAACTGGTTGCCTTGAAGGTTACATCACGAGATGGCTCCCCTGCCCTGGGCGGAGAGGTTGTTACCAATGCTCGTCAGGACTACGATCAGAATGGACGTGTTGAAGTTACAATGAACATGAATGCCGAAGGCGCAAGAATCTGGAAGCGTTTGACCGGTGACAATATTGGAAAACAGGTTGCTATTTTGCTTGACGGTTACGTAAGGTCATACCCGAATGTAAATTCCGAGATCCCTAACGGAATGTCTTCCATCTCAGGTGGAGAGATGACCATTGAAGAGGCCCAGGACCTTGCCAATATCCTGAAAGCGGGCAAACTTCCTGCACCTGCACGAATCGTACAGGAAGAGGTTGTTGGTCCGTCACTGGGTCGCGAATCGATCCAGTCAGGGCTTCTCTCGTTCATTATTGCCTTTGTGATCGTACTGATTTACATGGCGGTCTATTACGGCCGTGCAGGTAATGTGGCTGATATTGCCCTTTTTGCCAATGTGTTCTTTCTCTTTGGGGTTATGGCCTCAATCGGCGCCGTACTCACACTTCCCGGTATCGCCGGTATCGTGCTTACTCTGGCTATGGCGGTCGACTCCAACGTAATCATCTACGAGCGAATGCGGGAAGAGATTCGAGCCGGGAAAGGGATGCGATTGGTGGTCAAAGACGGTTTCCGTCACGCCTATTCCGCTATCATTGACAGTCACGTCACAACCATCCTGACTGGTATCATCCTTTATATATTCGGTTCAGGACCCGTTCAGGGTTTTGCCACCACCCTGGTGATCGGTCTCCTGTTGTCACTATTTACTGCTGTGTTCCTGGCACGACTTCTTTTTGAAGCGATGCTTGATCGTAACTGGAATGTCACTGTAGGAAATAAGTATACACTAAACCTGTTCTCAAACCTGAATTTCGATTTCATCAAACCGAGAAGGAAGCTGTATGTTGCTTCCGCCATTGTTATCGCGATAGGCCTTGCATTCATTGGCCTTCGTGGACTTGATCCCGGGCTCGACTTCACCGGTGGGCGCAGTTACATAGTAAGATTCAATCAGAATGTATCTACCAGCGACATCCGTGAATCTCTGCGTCAGGAGTTTGGCGAATCCCCCGAGGTGAAAACCTTTGGTCCGCTCAACCAGGTAAAGATCACTACAAAATTCCTGATTAACGACCGCTCAATCTCTGCTGACTCCATTGTTGCCGTCACAATGTTTGAAGGTGTTAAGGGCTTTTATACCAATGAGATTACCTATGCAGAGTTCAAATCAAATGATCCCGGTAAGATTATCGGAGAGCTGAGTTCCCAGAGGATCGACCCGGCCATCTCCTACGCGCTCATCTGGCAGGCGGTATTTGCAATAGGCTTCTCTCTCATTATCATCTTTCTCTACATTGCTGTCAGGTTCCGAAACTGGCAGTACGGATTAGGTGGAGTAGCGGCACTCTTCCACGATACTCTTATCATCGTCGGTATTTTCGCAATCTTCCATGGTATCCTTCCTTTCGGCATGGAGGTAGACCAGTCGTTTATCGCTGCTATCCTTACAGTGATCGGATATTCGATCATGGACACGGTTATCATCTTCGACAGGATCAGGGAATACAACACCCTCTATCCAAAACGAGACCTGGCCGTAAACATCAATGGCGCTATCAACAGCACCATGGGCCGTACAGTGAACACATCCGGAACCACTATCCTTACCCTTTTGGTGATCTTTATCTTTGGCGGGGAGGTCCTTCGCGGCTTCACGTTCGCCATGCTCATCGGTGTCATGGTAGGAACCTACTCATCAATTTATGTTGCTACCCCCATCGCCTACGACGTTATCTCCTGGGGAAAACGTATCAAGGCAAAGAAGGAGCTGCTGACCGCAAAGAAGAAAAGATAGTAGGCAGTAGGCAGTGGGCAGTTGGCAGTTGGCAGTTGGCAGTTAGTGGCAAAATTTTTCGGGGTGCTGGATCATGTAGCCGAGTAGTTTCCCAACCTCTTCAACTTCATCATATAATTTCTTTGCCGTTTCTTTACTAATATAGGAACAGTCAGAAGAAAAATCTATCCAGACGATTGTCTCACTATTTTCCATATCGGCATCCGAAATTTTACTTATAAAATGTGAAGGATATAACCTTTTCCTATATCCTTCTGCGATATTAGAGCAAACACCTCGAGTGGATCGTCTGATTTGACTCGTTAGGGAATACATCTCCTCCCGGGGAAACGATTTCGT
>CALCGJ010000081.1 GCA_937900965.1 uncultured Bacteroidota bacterium
GTTCAAGACTTTGGATTTCAAAGTTAAACGTTTTTTCCTAGCTAATATTTTCAGATAGCGGAAGTCCATATTCCTCTACCATCTTAATTCCCAAAGTTTCCAGCTGATTGAGAATGGGAGTATAGATTTCAGGGATTACAGGTATATGTACACCAGTTGCAGGAATTTCTCCCATCAGGATCATTTCCGTCCCAATAGCGGCTGGAAGAGCAACAGTTCGGGCAACAGCCGTATCCTTCCCCGGGTTTCCGAAATCAACTATCCGTGATTTGATAACCTCCTTCCGGCCATCAGAATAACCGGCTAAGAATGTATGCTGTATCACGATCATATCACGTTCATTTTCCTTCAGCGTCATCTTCCGTATCATCAAGTCGGATACCACGTCGAAAGGAGAAGCCACGCCGCGATTGATGGGAGTGTTGTCGTAAAGGCCGAGCCATTTAAGGGCGTGGTGCCATGGTGCCGTGGTGGTGTGGTGAGGTGGTGCCGTGGTGCCGTGGTGAGGTGGTGATGACTGCCTACTGCTGACTGCCAACTGCCTACTGATTAGATCAGCGTACGTCATGCCTGTCATATCAATTGGATCGTAAGAGAACAGGTTCAATTGTTTCATATAATCCAGGATCTCGCACCATCCGCGGTTCCTGAAGGTTCCACGATAAAGGGTCCTCGTCTCAGGAATACCATACAAATCCTTATAGGCAAGTGAGTCCCTGTTTGGATAGACCTCAAGTACCCCTGCTTGTGGACAATCGACCAGTATAGGGTTTTTAAAAAGATCTCTTGTTTGTATTTCGATAATCTCTCCGTGTCGGAGATACACTCCATCATTATTGCCGGCCATCACGACTCCCTTGGGACTCCATGTAAACTTGTATTTAAACGGATTATCTGCTGCTTCGGGAGCCGGAAGAGCTCCACAGAATGAATAAAATTCCAGAACCGCCCCTTCCCTATCGTGAATATGATTGATGATGCGCATGGTCGACATGTGGTCGATGCCTGGATCGAGCCCCAATTCATTGAGCAGGATCACCCCGGCTTCACGGGCTGCCCCATCCAGAGCTTTCATCTCAGGCTTCACATAAGATGTGGTTACCATGCTCTTCTTGTGTTTCAGACAAAGAGTAGCCACCCCAACATGAAATCCAAAAGGCAGGAGACTGACGGTAATATCATGTGACTCAATCATGGGGTCCAGGCTGCTCTCTTCTGAAGCATCCCAGTTGACTGACTCTCCAAGTGGATCTCCGTCGATCATCTCTAAGGCACGATCGGGAGTATTTGATGCGACTGTAACCTGAAATTTCTTATTCAACAGGTAGCGTATAATTGGTCGGGCTACCAGACCGGAACCGAGGACAAGAACCTTTTTCATTAGGGATTAGCGATTAGGGATTAGGGATTAGGGTATTATTTGTAATTTTATTTTGAATCTTGAGTCTTGAACCTTGAACCTGAAACCTTGAACCTGGATTCAGCCAAGGTATTTTTCCAGATAGGTATACTCAGGTGTTAGTTCTCCGTTATGCAGGATCAATGCTTTTTTGATAGCTCTCGGAAGATCAAGATCTTCAAAAAGTTCATCGAAATCGGCATCAGCGATAGGTTTGACGAAGTTAATCAAAACCTCTCCAAAGCTCTCAGAGGCATCACGAGGTAATTCTGCAGGCAGGATATCCACAGCCATTACCAGCATTCCATCTTTATCATGGCCATCACTGATAGTCTCTGTTTCAGGATCATATATGTAAATAGGCTTTTCGATGGTAGCCGGCTTAAGTGTACATTCGATTGAGCCCTCAACATCAACACTTATATCCCCAATAACAGTCAATTTGGGTCTCCCGTTGGCAAACAGCTTCTTTATAGCTTGTTTGGTAACCAGACGAGGGTACTTCGGGTCCCAGTATACACAGTTTATCAGCACAGAGATATAAGGAAGGTATTGTTCGAACTTACCACGGTAATTCTCAGGATGAGTATAATAGTCCTGAAGATCGAAAGGGGTCCCATCGATCCTTTCAACAAGGTCCTCCTCCTTAAAAACCACTTTGTAGATCAGGTTATCCGGGAGTTTTTTTCGTTGATGGAGTGCAAGTAACTTCTCAGGAGAAATCTCTTTGACAGGAAGCCAGTTGAGGATCTCCTGAGCGCCCTGCGACACATTCCCATATCCGGTAAAGGCTACCACATAAGGTCGAAGCTCAGAGGTGATCCCATCCTCTGCAATCTGCTGACCTACTAACGAAACAGCCTCTTTTGCTTCATTCAGAGAGTGGTAATCTTTTGCCTGTTTCAGCTTCGAAAGCTTGGTCCCCAACCGATAATCCTTTAGCCTGAGGCCCAGGGCCCACAACGAGTTTATCATGCCAGCCAGCCCTGCATAACGACCAAAAAAAATCAACCGTTTTCCCTGTTCATCCACTACCTTTTCATACTCGATCAGGTTACACTTCAGTTCCATCATCTGCTTGAGCATCGGCATGTTATAGGACTGGCCTTTGATTACGTGGGAAAAGAAAACATAGGTTTTGCCTTTTTCAAAGAATTCGATCGGCATCTCTTTTACTCCGAATATCACGGAGCACTTTTTCAAATCCTCGGCTACCTCAGCTCCGGCTTGCAAATACTCATCTTCCGAAAATACCCGTTTGGCAGATGACTGGACAACAAAATCCAGTTTCTTTTGCTTCACCAGTTTTTCAACCTGCCCGGGAGTCAGGGGTGCCCTGCGCTCCATTTTATATTTATCCTCGTGTCGGATCCCGATGAATTTGGTCATAGATCGTGTAGTTTCTTAGTAAGTGGCAAAGGTAGAAAAAAGGGGTTGAGAATTCAAAGGTTCCCCATACTACCTTTACACCCTTTCAAAAGATCAAAATAAATACCTATATTTGTAACTAAAATACTTTGATATGAAAACAATGAAATTTATAGCATTGCTTCTCTTTTCAGGATCTGTTCTGTTCCAGGCGAGTTCCTGCAAGAAGGGAACGGATACCGACAAGGAGATGCTGGATATGGCAAAAAACACTGCAGGCTTCGTCTGGTATAAATTCTCTGATCAGTTATTGCCGAAAAGCAATTTTTCCGGTCATAACGAAGCTTTTTTACGGACAAGATACAACACTGTTGCAGCAACTATGCTGGATTCGACCGGCAAGGTCAAAGAGGGAATCATATTTCCCGAAGGATCGTTCATCGTAAAAGAGCTTTGGAACGATGCCTCTACCCTATCAACCTACGCCATACTCTGGAAACAATACTCCAACGAAGATGCCGATGCAAGTGGATGGGTTTGGGGATATATCAGGCCAGATGGTGAAGTAAGAGAGTCCTCAAAGAAAAAGGGAGAGGCTTGTATTGGTTGTCACAGTTTGTCTGGCAACATCGACCTCACCGCAATGAATGTTGCCTTTCCATAATGCCGGATCCTGGATGCTGGATTACTGGATGACAGACGGCTGCGAAATGCAAAATGTCAACTGTGAACTGAGGACTGAGGATCTGTGCCAGTTTAACTTCTCATGTTCTTAGGTTCCTGCTAGAATAATATCAATAAAACGAGATAGTATCTAAGTTTTTTTTATCTTTGAATATGTTTTAGAAGATGCCATGAATCCAATTTTTCAGAATAGAATTGATGAAATCAGGAAGATTTGCATGACTTATAAAGTCAGGGATCTTTATTCGTTTGGGTCAGTAAATACATCGACATTCAAAGATGATAGTGACATTGACTTATTGGTATCCTTTAAAGATATTTCAATCGGAGAATATGCCGATAATTATTTCGATTTACATTACAAATTTGAAGAACTTTTTAATCGCCCAATAGATTTGGTCACGACTAATTCCTTATCCAATCCATATTTTATTAAATCTGTTGATCAAACAAAAAGATTGATTTATGCAGGATAATATCAGGAAGTACCTTTTTGATATTGAAGAAGCCATTAACTCTATCGATTCTTATCTCATGGATAGAAGAGAATTTTCTTATTATCAGCAAAACAAGCAATTAAGAAGGGCCATTGAAAGAGAACTTGAGATTATTGGTGAAGCAGTAAATAAGATGTTGCAAATCGATCCGGGAATAAAAATCGATGATGCCAGGAAAGTTGTAGATTTACGAAACTGGGTGATTCATGGATATGATAAGGTTGATGATGTAATTGTGTGGGGAATTCTCGTTAATCATCTGCCAAAACTAAAGGAGCAGGTGTCAGATCTGCTCAAAGATTGAAAGTATTTTCATGGATTTTCTGATCCTGCTTTTTCAGGGGAGCCAATGAAAGTTTACGATCCCAGAAGGCGAAGCCGAACACGCTAATCATCATCGTGGTAAAGATGCCTATGATAGCCCACAGGAAGTTGAAGAGCTGGGTAAATCGGGCATCCATTTCTGAATGGAGGCTATCCATCCTGATATCGATCTTAGCATCCAGCGCTACGATCTGCTGTTCTACACGGATAATCCTGTCCCGGTCATCAAGGGTAAAAGGAATCTCTTTCACTTCTGCTTTCACCAAAACAGGAAGTAACAGGACAATGATCCAGAGTATACTGGGTTCAGACATGGCTCTCATCTCGTCTGTCATGCCTCCATTATTACTTGTTGACGTTCTTCCACCGGAGCCTCCTCCCCTTCCGCCCCCCATGCCGCCGCCACCTCGACCGCTACCACCATGGCCGCCACCTTTACCACCCTCACTACCACCCATATCGACCCTGCTTCCCGGATTGCCCAGTCCACCACGGTATTTTTCATTTAACAGCTGAGTGCCTTCAGGCAGGTCCCGTTCCGGCACCGGAATCTCCCGGCTTGGCCTTGTCTCCTTCATAATATGCCGGGTAGGAACTTCATTCATGGGAAAAACCAACCCATAGGCATGTTTCGTTTTACCTTCTGGATCTATCCATAGGGTTAAACCTGTTAAGAAAAGCTTTCGCTGAGTGATCTGGCTGGATATTTTAAGTCTTATGTAGAGGTTTGCTGAGTCGTTGGTGAATCCATAAATAAATCCCGACTTCGCATCGTAAAACTGTTTTCCGGTCCAGTCTGGATTTCTTCCACCGAATTCTGAAAAAGGTTGCTGCCAGGAACCCTGGTGAACAGGCATCCTGGCGCAACTAACGGTCAGTAAAATGAAAACACTCATTGAGAAAACAAGAGTTCTTTTGGTCATTCCTAGTTCATCAGCAGTTTCTTTACCGTACTACCCTGAGCGTTGGTGGTTTTAATAAAATAGATGTCATTCGCTGGCAGGTGTCCGATCTTGAATGAATAGGTCTGGGTCCCGGCTTGCACTGTTGATTCAAACAACACCTCATGCAGGGAACCGCTCTTACTGAAGAGCTCAATTTTCACCTGCTGGTCAGTTTCATTCTTCAACTGGACATTGATTACATCCTTTGCAGGATTTGGATAGATGAAGACAGGTAGGTTTTCACCCGTCATGCCTGTTTTTGCTTTCGATGGATCAAGCAAGAGAAAACGGACAACACCTCTTTTACCATGTTTACCCCTTGGCCCTTTGTGGAGGTTTCCATCAGGACAATCTTTATCCTTTGGTCTCATCTCCTCAAAAATCGATTGCAGGCTCGTTTTGTGATTTTTTGCGATCTCCATTAACGGCTTCATCTCCTCAGGATTGAATGGCCCCATTTCGGCTTTATGATCACCTCCCTGTTTGCGATCGTGGAAGTTTCTTTCACCTTTCTCTTTTCTTGGATGCGATTCACGGAATGCTTCAAATTTCTCCCGGAATTCGTCTATCACACTCTTCTCATCCTGGGATAATTCGGAATCAAATGAGATCCTGGCCTGAATCATCTTGTTCCCTATCTCCGACTGTTTGTCGCCATCAAAAGACCTTCCGGGCTTTTGTGCCACTACTACAGTAACAGCACCCAGTGCTACTACCATAGTCATTATGATTGCGATTTTTTTCATGATTCATTTTTTTTTGGTTTGATAATAATTTCGGAGCAAAACTAACAGCGGTATCTGCCCATATCAAATTTTTTCAACCAAAAGCAGGAACATTCATTCCAAAAGCCGTTTCGAATCAACTATACATTAACCAGGTCGTTTATTGAACAAAGAGCATCAGTCCTTTAAGAAATCCCGGAGTTCGTAGAAAAGTGTCGATATGATGATGCTGATATCCTATCTTTGGAGAGAATTTTCTACTATGAAACACTTAAAAAAGATTCAGATAATCCTGATTCATCTTTCGGGATGGATCATCTACCTTCTTCTGCTAATGTGGCTGATATCTGATTTCAGAACGCTCCATGAGGCCTTTGTGAGAAGTATCTATATTGTAGCTCTGCAATGCATTGTTTTTTACCTAAACTTTTTCATTCTTCTTCCGAAATTTTTTGAACGTCGAAATTATGCATGGTACATCCTGAGCATTCTTGGAGTAATTACCGCCGCCCTCTTCCTCTTCCTTCTCATCGACAGGCAGCTAATCCCCCTGGAGATACGTTCCATGATGGAGCGCGGACTTTTCCAGAAAATGCCAAGAGAGTTCAGGTCAAGAGGCTTTCCGGGAGCTCACGGACGAGATCTCATTACCGGAGTATGGACCCAGAAAGCGATTATTTTCAATGGGTTTCATATTTTATTTGCCCTGTTTGTCAGCACCATCATCCGAAACCAGGCGGTAGGACGAAAACGTGACAGAGAGGCACTTCAACTGGAGAACAAGGTCCTCGAAGCCGAATCAACAATGTTGAAATGGCAGGTCAATCCCCATTTTCTCTTCAATACACTGAACAATATCTATTCGATGTCGCAGCTCAAGCTGGATAAAACCCCGGATGCCATTCACCGCCTTTCCAACATGCTCCGGTATGTC
>CALCGJ010000082.1 GCA_937900965.1 uncultured Bacteroidota bacterium
GGAGCAGTATGAAAAGATGAATACCAAACTGGCTTCTGAACAGTGGTGGCGGTCTCATAATCAGTTTCTCTCAATCCTGATTGGTTTTGGGTTCATAGGTCTGCTCTGGTTTCTTTTTTCCCTGATTTACCCGGCATGGGTAAAACAAGGGTTCAAGGATTATTTCTTCCTCACTTTTTTCATTATCGCCATGCTATCCATGCTCACGGAAGACACACTTGAATCGCAGGCGGGTGTGAGTTTTTTCTACTTCTTTTTCTCATTTCTCCTCTTTGGAAGAAGGGATCAGGATCCACTTTAATAAAAGCTGATGCCGATTTTGAAACCCAGAAAATGGAGGGGTACTTTGTAATCGATATTGCGGATGATGGTTGTATCTGTTACAATCTTGTCTTCATAACTTGAATAGATAGACTGGTATTTGTAGAAGAGCTCGTAATAGAACCTCAATCTTTTGAACACCTTCATCTTATAGCCGATCCCTACCTGAAACATTAGCCCTCCATTACCCTGGTGGAAAAAGGTTGTACTGTTTCGGGTGCCAATACCAGAGCCCAGACTCAATTGGCCATAGAAGGTTTTGTCTCTTGGTCTAAGATCGTAATGAAGTTGTCCGAAGATCGGGAAAAAGAGCCCATCACGCCACATTTCCACTCCGATCCCGACACCAATTCCAACTCTGCCGTGGTAGGTGATTCCGTTGATGGTCTGTAAAACGACGATAATCTCATCGTTTTTTATGGATTTTTGTATCCCATTTAATTTATCTGTTTGGAACTTACCCACGCCGAAAGAAACTCCTGCTTCTGTTCGGTTGAAGTAATTGAATGTTCTGGACCGTTTGGTAGTCTCCTGGGCTGTTACACAAGTCGTAACAACGATCAGTAACAGGAGTATTGGTATCTTTTTCATGGCGGAAAGGTTTGGATAAAAATACGGATAATTGCTCATAAATTACCATCGATTGCCATGGATTGCAAATAAATTACCATGGAAATAGACAAAGTGCAACGAAAGATCGATGAACTTGGTTCTGATTTATTTAATTACCTTGCATTGCCTTTTTTAGAAACTTTTTATGGAAGAGTCTCTTCAAGTACCTGTTAACAGATGGATGGTCGTTGTTAATCCCAATGCTGGCGTTAAAAAGGGAGCCAAAGAGTGGCCGAAGATCCTGAGGATAATCCAACGTGAAGGGATAGACCATCATTATCAACTAACAAAGCACAAAGATCACGCAATCCACCTGACCCGGAAAGCGATTGAAGAGGGTTACCGGTCTATTGCAGTGGTGGGGGGCGACGGGACCATGAACGAGGTACTCAACGGCATCTTCCTCCAGCAGGCATGCCAGGTTTCAGAGATTACAATGGCGATGATCCCGGTGGGGACCGGCAACGACTGGTGCAGGATGTTCAACGTGCCGTTTGATTTTGAAGGGGCGGTGCGGCTCCTGAAGGAGAAACGAACCTTTATTCAGGATATCGGCAAGGTAAGCTACCATAAAAAGGAAGAGATACTGGAACGGTATTTTATGAATGTTGCCGGCATGGGGTACGATGCCCTCGTGGCTAAAAAGACAAATCTATTTAAGGAAAAAGGACACGGTGGGCCGCTCACCTACCTGTGGTTTATATTCGCCAGCCTTTTTCAGTATAAATTCCTGGATGCTGTAATTGAAGTGGATGGGAAATCCGTTTTTAAGGGAGAGATCTTCTCCATGAATGTGGGCATATGCAAATACAATGGAGGAGGCATGATGCAGTTGCCCTATGCCGTTCCCAACGATGGCATAATGGATGTCACCCTCATCAAAAAAGCCCCCAAATGGATGGTCATTCGACATACCAGTAAGCTATACGACGGTACCCTGGTTAAACTCCCAATGGTAAAAACTTTTCAGGGCAAGACTATCCGTATTCGTTCCACCAGTAAGGTTTACCTCGAAACCGATGGAGAATCACTGGGGCATACTCCACTCACTTTTAAGATTTTGCCAAAGGCACTCAAAGTGGTAACTGGTGAGCTACTGAACTGGTGAATTAGTGAACTGGTGAATTGGCGATCTACTCTTTCTTTTTTTCTTCGTGGGTAAAAGCATATACCCTCATAAGGATTCCCCACATGATGAATGGCATCGAAGCATAATACCAGTCATCCCATTTCATTGAGCAGATATCCCAATGGACAAAAAACATAACGATTCCGACTACTAACAAAGCACCGCCAATTATTGCGGCAATCCAGCCATCAATTTTCATTAACTTTCTCATAATGGTTCTTTTTTGGTGATCAATGATATACAAATATAAACCATAATTGTAAATAACCTAAATATTCAATCATGGCATTTCTACCCACTCCCCGTTGTCTCTGATCAACTCAATCAGCTCATCAACTGCAACCGTCACATCAACATTCTTTTTCACCAGTTTCTGCCCTTTGTAGAGGTTTACTTTTCCATTTCCGGCACCAACATAGCCATAATGGGAATCTGCCATTTCGCCGGGACCGTTCACGATACAGCCCATCACGGCAATCTTTAATCCGGTCAGGTGACCTGTCCGCTCTTTGATTTTTTGTACCGATTCCTGGATGTTGAAAAGTGTGCGGGCACAGGAGGGACAGGAAATATATTCTGTACGGGTGATTCGAACGCCCGTGGCCTGCAGGATTCCATATGCTACTGGTATTTCATGCTCAGGATCCTCGGTAATGGAGACCCGTATGGTATCCCCGATACCGTCGGCAAGCAAGCTCCCTATCCCCACTGCCGACTTCAACCGTCCATCATCTCCGGCGCCCGCTTCGGTAACACCAAGGTGCAAAGGGTAATCCAATCCCGCCGCTTTCATGCGTTCTACAAGCAAACGGTTCGCCAGGATCATCATCCGGGTATTGGAAGCTTTGAGCGATAATACAAGGTTCCGGTAGTCAAGATCTTCGCAGATCCTGGCAAACTCCATTGCCGACTCTACCATTCCCAGCGGAGTATTTCCATAGCGCTCCATGATCCGCTCCGAGAGCGATCCATGATTCACTCCGATACGGATGGCGGTGCCTTGTTCCCGACAGATCTTTAATAGTGGTGCCAAACGTGAAGAGAGCTGGTCAAAGTATTGCTGGTCAGATGCCGGATCCTGGATCCTGGATGCTGGATGCTGGATGCTGGATGCCGGATGCTGGATGCCGGATGCCGGATACCGGATATTTGATTCCTGTATGCTATTCGTTGAACCTTGAACCTGTTTCTTCGACCCTCGACCCTCGACCCTCGACCCTGCTGGTAAATAGTTCCCTGGATTTATGCGAACTTTCTCCACGATCGTGGCGGCTATCTCGGCAATCTTCGGATTGAAATGCACGTCGGCAATCAGTGGATTTGTGAATCCAGCTGCACGGATCCTCTTTTTAATCTCCCTGAGATTCTCCACATCCTTCATCCCTGGCACTGAAATCCTGACATATTCGCAACCGGCTTCGATCATACAGATTGCCTGCGCCACGGTTCCCTCAGTATCCAGTGTATCGGTGTTGGTCATCGATTGCACCCTGATGGGATATGAACCACCCATCGGTAAACCTCCGACGTTGACAATACGTGTTGGTAAACGTTGAAAAGGGAAGTCAGACATTATTTTTTTCTCAGACAGGACAAAGATAATATAAATAATCAGCGGATAACTCGTACTTTTGCCCCGCTTTTTTATCGTTCAGAGACATTGAAATCATCTACAGCCCTTATAGATAGCTCGCTTGTCATCACCGAGTCGATGGTGCAGGCAGGAGCTGATGTGTTCATCGGTTATCCGATTACACCGGCCAATCTTTTATATGCATACGGGTCAAGGAGATACCCGCTTTTCCTCTCGGCTCCCGACGAGATTACCACGTTGCAGTGGATGACCGGGTTTGCCGCTACCGGGAAACTTCCCGTTACAGCAACCTCGTTTCCCGGTTATGCCCTGATGCTTGAGTCGATCAACATGGCCTATATGATGGAGCTTCCGATGGTGATCATCCTGGTCCAGCGCCTGGGTCCGGCTACCGGAACCGCCACCTGCGGAGCACAGGGCGATATCACCCTTCTCAATGGGATGATCTCCGGTGGATTTGCGATCCCTGTCATGAGCCTGGCAGATACACAGGATTGTTGGGAGATTCCTGCAAAAGCGATGCAGATGGCTTCAAGGCTGCGAACCCCGGTGATCCTCTTCACATCAAAAGAGGAGGTGATGACCAGTTACAGCTACGACATCTCCAGGTTTTCCGGGATCTCTCCTATCAGGAGAAATAACTGGGACGGCAGCGGCAAGTACAAATCCTACCGGGCCAACGAACAACTTATTCCCTCTTTTTTGCCGGTCGGGAATCCCGATCACCAGGTCCGTTTTACGGCCTCCACTCATGATGAAGAGGGAAACCTTCAGGGAACATCCAAAGCCGGACTCGATAATTCCACCCGGATCCATCAGAAGATCCTGAAGAATATGGCTGAATATACCTACTATGAGCTGGATGATGCACATGATTCAACCACATTGATCCTCTCTTTCGGAATCACATCGCGCGCCGCTCATGAAGCAGTGATCAGCCTTCGGAAGAAAGGAGTGGCAGTTTCTCACCTTGTGCCCAAAACTCTATTGCCGGTTCCCCCGGTCTATTATGAGATTGCTTCCAGGTATAAACGTGTGATCTTCTGTGAAGAGAATTATACCGGCCAGTACAGGCAGATCATGTTTGGGTACAGCTCTCCGGATCATATTTCAGGAGTAAACAGCTTTGGGAAGATGATCGATCCATCAGAAATCGTGAGGGAGGTATTGAGAGATGAATAACCGATTTTTAACCGGAGAAGAGCTCCCCTTCTGCAAGGGATGCGGTCATACAGGAATTGCCGAACACACTGAAAAAGCCCTGTTGAATCTTGGCTGGTCACCCCTGGATGTTATACTGGTGTCCGACATCGGCTGTCACGGTATTGTTGACAAATTTTTCACCTCACATACCGTTCACGGGCTGCATGGACGTTCGATAGCTCTGGCTTCAGGGATCACGGCAGGCCTCAATGACCAGTCGAAAAAGGTGATCGTTTTCCTGGGCGATGGCGGCGCAACCATTGGAATGCAACACCTGATTGATGCAGCTCACAACAATTTCAACATGACCCTGGTGATCCACAACAATTTCCTTTATGGTATGACCGGTGGCCAGCCCAGCGAGTTGACGCCGATGGGTTTCAAAACACCAACACTGCCTTCCGGAGCATCGAGCGAAGGCTATGATATTTGTGACCTGGCAATGGCTGCAGGAGCCAACTACGTTGCAAGGATCATGGGCATCGGTGATTTTTCAGAAGCTCTCGCAACAGCCTTTTCAAAAAACGGGTTGTCGGTGGTTGAGGTCCTGGAGGTTTGCCCCAGTTATGGCATGAAGGCCAACCCTGGGATGAAACTCAGGCAGGTTGCCGAAGAGGCAGCCATCGAGGTGAAAGTATATGCCGACAGGAATCATAAGTCCTGGGAACCTCCGTTTTTAACTGCTCCGGATTCGCTCTTTTCCTCTTTCGATTGCCTGCCTGCCATGTTCACCTCCTCGATCGAAAAGCCGGTACGAATCATGCTGGCCGGATCGGCCGGAGAAGGGGTTCAGGTAGCTGCAGATTTTTTCGCACAAGCTGCAGTAACAGCGGGGCTTAATGTCACCAAAAAGGGAAGTTATCCGGTTACGGTTGGCGTTGGATATTCCGCATCCGAACTGATCGTCTCGCCTGACCCAATTTTTTACACCGGATCACCTACCCCCGATGCCCTTATCATTCTCTCGAACGACGGACTCTCATTTGCCCGTAATACGGCTTCCCGGATGGAGAATGGGGAGATCTTCATCGATGCATCGTTGCCTGTGATGAATGCAGCCGTATCTGTAATACCGATTGATTTCAGGAATCAGGCCGGCCCCAGAAATGCTGCTTTCTATGCCTTGTTCCGATACCTGACCCATTCCGGAATCTTTCCGGCGGAAGCAATGAAGAAAATGATTGGCGAAAGCAAGCTCGGAGCAAAAATCAATATGGAGAAACTGTTTCAACTACCATAAAGGTATTTTCACCATCTCACCATTTTACCATTTACCTATTTATAGGCCTGTATTCCTGTTATCTCTGCTCCGGTAATCAGGAGGTGAATATCGTGTGTCCCTTCATAGGTGATCACCGATTCGAGGTTCATCATATGGCGCATCATTGGGAAGTCGTTGGTGATCCCCATGGCTCCTAGGATCTGACGTGTTTCACGGGCTACATCCAGCGCCATGGCTACATTGTTACGTTTGGCCATCGATACCTGGGCAGCGGTAACACGTCCTTCATTACGTAAGGTTCCCATCCGCCAGGCAAGTAACTGGGCTTTGGTGATCTCTGTAAGGGCTTCTGCCAGTTTTTTCTGCTGAAGCTGAAATCCACCAATCGGCTTGTCGAACTGGATCCGTTCAAGAGAATACCTCAACGCGGCGTCGTAACAATCCATGGCAGCTCCGATAGCGCCCCAGGCGATCCCGAATCTGGCTGAGTTGAGACAGCTGAGAGGCCCTTTGAGCCCCTTAACATGTGGGAGGATATAATCTTTGGGAACCTTCACATTATCAAATACAAGTTCTCCGGTAACGGATGCCCTTAACGACCATTTGCCATGGGTCTCAGGAGCGGTAAACCCATCCCAGCCCTTCTCCACAATAAATCCCCTGACTACGCCCTCTTCGTCTTTCGCCCACACAATGGCTACATCAGCAATGCTGGAGTTGGTAATCCACATTTTGGAGCCATTCAGCAGGTAATGGTCTCCCATATCCTGCACCCGGGTTTTCATACCTCCTGGATCAGAGCCGTGATTGGGCTCTGTAAGGCCGAAACAACCAATGAGTTCACCGGTAGCGAGCCTGGGCAGATACTTCTGCTTCTGCTCTTCTGTTCCGAAAGAGTAGATCGGGAACATGACGAGGGAAGATTGTACCGAAGCCATCGATCGAACCCCCGAATCGCCACGCTCGAGCTCCTGCATGATCAAACCATAAGAGATATAATCAAGTCCGGGTCCCCCATACTCTTCCGGAATAAAGGGGCCGAAGGCACCAATTGTCCCGAGCTCTTTCACCAGCGAAAGCGGAAACTGTGCTTTCTCAAAA
Source organism: uncultured Bacteroidota bacterium (assembly GCA_937900965.1). Classification (GTDB taxonomy): domain Bacteria; phylum Bacteroidota; class Bacteroidia; order Bacteroidales; family FEN-979; genus QYOJ01. The sequence continues at coordinate 7,183 of CALCGJ010000082.1, forward strand.
TTCTCTTCAATGGTTGGTTTAATAAACCGGTTCACCCAATCTCGAACAGCATTGCGTACGATCTTGTGTTCGTCGGTTAGAAGATCATCTACTAGGTAGTGATCGGGAGCCGTATACTGAATTTTTTCTGCCATGGTTTTAGGGATGAGGAATGGGTCGCAAAATTAATGATTTCATCCTGATAAAATGAAGAGATATCGAAAAAGCAACGTTTGAATGCAAAGATTGTTTAATTTTATGTTCCCTTTAAAAGAAACCAAACCTATTGTTATGAAAACATTTCTACGTTCAGTTGGATTGGGAATCGTTGCGATCCTCATCCCGGGCCTGATCCTTTCGCAGCATTATGTACCCCTCGAACCCCTGGAAAAAAATGCTATCCTGGAAGAGTTCACAGGCGTAAATTGTCCTAACTGTCCTGCCGGACATCAGGTGATGGCGCAAATTTTGGCGACCAACCCTGGAAGGGCATTCTGTGTGGCCTATCATCCTTATAATTCAAGTTACACGACTCCCTATCCGGGCGAGCCCGATTTTCGTCGCCACTATGCCGACAGTCTTTACATGATACCTTATGCCGGAACCAGCAGGTTCATGCCGAGTGCATTCATCCATCGCCGTTTGTGGACACCTCCTGAGCGGCTGATGAGTCGTACAGTTTGGTCGTCCCATGCCAACACCATCATGGCCGAACCCTCTCCTATGAATGTTGGGATGGCTACAAATTATAATGAAAGCACCAATATCCTGACCGTTGTCGTTGATATTTTCTATACCGATAACTTTCCCGGCGACCATAACCTGATAGTCACCCTGGCAGAAAATAATCTTGTTTCCAGCCAGTCCGGTGGAACTTACCCTTACACCCACAAGCATACTTTCCGCGAAGCCTTTGTGGGTCAATGGGGCGATCCGATCCTGACCGATGCCCTTGCAGGGACCTTTTATACACGCATCTTCACCTTCGACTATTCAGCCACCGATTACATCATGGAAAACTGTGAATTACTAGCTTTTGTACTCGACAATACTTCTGAAGAGATAATTACCGGTATCGGTTGTCATGCAGGAGATACCACCTATATCACGCCTGACGTTAGCCTGACTGCCGATACGCTTTTCTATGAAAATGCACAGCAATGCCTTGATGGACAAATCGTTACTGTCGCCAACAATACATCAGTGTATCTGGATCTGGTTTATGTACAGGAAGAGTCTTATACCTCTTCTCCTTTCCTGTGGTTAGTGGATCCATGGCCATTTACAGGATTCCCGCATACCCTGGCCCCTGGCGAATCAATTGACCTGAATGTAAAGATTCCGTTGCCTGTAGATGCGATGATGGAGTTTCTGTATGACGACCTGATGTTGGTTAGCGAAATAGATACCCAATATGTGACCATTGCCGTCAATGAAGGACTTTATTCAGGTATCGGGGATCCGGCATCGTTTAAAAAGAGCACCCTTTCGATGAACTACCCCAACCCATTCAACACAACAACCACATTTACCTATTCCATTGCTCAGCCTACAACAGTATTGATGGAAGTTTTCAGTGTGAGTGGAATGAAGGTTAGGACCCTGGTGGATAGATCTCACACCGCCGGAGAATTCAAAATAACCTGGACCGGAACGGATGACACGGGGCAACAACTCCCCGGAGGAGTCTATTTCTACAGGCTGAAAACAGATGATGTTACAATCACAAGACGGTGTGTTCTATTGAAATAAGCTGGTGAACTGGTGAACTGGTGAACTGGCGAGTTGATCACTATGTGTCGAACTTCTTTATAGTCCTATTACGTTTTTCAAACGAATATCTTGGGTAACGATGAGGCTACATCGCGCACATAGAGTTGCGTTATCTGAGCCCTTTAACCTTGGGCTTTGCGGCGATGAAGTCTTTCAGATAAAATGGTTCAAAATAGGCCAGACTTTCAAACTGCTTTTCATTGAATCGTTTTTCAGCCAGCGCAATCATGAATTTTGCTGAAGCCTGAAAGTCATCTAAAAACAAGGCGTTCGATTGGTATGACAGGACATCTTTGCATTTTTCAGATCCGGTTCCTGCAAAGAGAATCATATGATTAACCAGAAGTTGTTCGAACGAATGTTCATCTACAATCACTGCTGCTGTGGGTAGGACCTCATTCAGATTTTTGTCGTAAACCGTGCAATAGACCTCCATCCGCCGGGCATCGATCATAGGACAAAAGAGCAGTTGGTAGTTGGCAGCTGGCAGTTGGCAATTACTCCCCTCCCTTGTTGGGGAGGGGTCGGGGGAGGGGTAGTTTATCATCCCCACCGCCATCGCCTTCAGTGTCGGAATGGCGATCAATGGTTTGTCCAGTGCATAGCACAGGCCCTTCGCTGCCGACACCCCGATACGAAGGCCGGTATATGAACCCGGGCCTTTGCTGACCGATATTGCGTCCAGATCAGAATAATGCAAAGAGACTTCATGGAAGAGCTCTTCAATAAAAACCGTTAATACGGAAGAGTGTGCGTTGTGAGCGGTTGATTCGCGGATGGAGAGAATCTCTCCATCACGTGCGAGGGCGACAGAACAGACAGGTGTAGCCGTTTCAAGGGCCAGGATCAGCGACATTATTTGCTTCCGCTAAAAAGATCTTTACGGTCTACTTTCTTTACCTTATCGTCATTTTTAAGGGTCTTGGATACTACGGAGTAAGGTGATGTGATCACCTCCAGGCTGTCGGTCAAACCCGATTCAATCTGGATATAGGTGTTATCCTGGATTCCTGTTTTGACATCATGTTTTTTGGCAATCCCATCATCAAAGACAAACACACACTCCAGGATCTCCTCGTTCTTTTTGGATGTGACACGTTCAATTTCACGGTCTCCACGATGTTCGGTCTTCACGTTTTGTGCATTCAGCTTGTCCAGCGTATCCTGCGATACACGGGTTGTCACGGCCTGGATGGGCACCGTAAGTATGTTGTAGGCAGTTTCAGTCTGGATCTCCACCGTGCAAGACATGCCAGGACGGAACGGACTAAAAAAAGGCTTTTCAGGATCCAGGAGATCTTCATACGACTCTTTCAACAGATGAATCTTGACATTGAAGTTGGTCACCTGGTCGACACTAACACCTGTGGTATTAGCTGATGTAGCGATCTCGGTTACGACCCCTTTGAACTTCCTGTTCAGGTATGCATCCACTTCGATGAGAGCGGTATCATTGAGGGCAACCCGGATGATATCATTCTCATTTACTTCAACCTGGGCCTCCATCTCATTGAGGTTCGCCAGTCTCATGATCTCCGTACCACTGGAAAACTGGGATGCACCGGTAACACGCTCACCTTTCAGAACGTTAAGTTTTGAAACGGTCCCCTTGTTAGGGGCAAAAATTGTCGTTCGTGTCAGATCCTCTTTGGAACGTTTCAACGCTGCTTCCGAACTTTTTACCATAAACGCTGAAGCTCTCACATCCTGCTTGGCAGAAGTAACCTGCGCTTTGGCAACCTCAAAATTAGCTTTAGCCTGATCAAACTCCGCCTTCGAGATCACATTCTGGTCGAATAGTTTCTGCTGTCGTTCAAAATTCAGACGGGCATTCTCAAACTGTGCTTCCATCTGGGTCTGACGGGCGGCGGAATTGGACTCATTGGCTTTCTGTGTGTTCAAAGAAGCCACACTCTGATCATACTGTGAAATGTAAATTTCCGGGTCGATCTTAGCAAGCAGGTCTCCCTTCTTAACCTGGTCTCCCTCTTTTACATAGAGCTCTACAACTTCACCGGAGATATAGGGTGAGATCTTAACGTCTTTCTCAGGCTGGATTTTCCCGTTGGACGAGACAGTCTGGACAATGGTTCTGCGGGTCACCTGCTCCACAGAGACTTTGATTCCCTCATTCTTGCCGCCTTTTATTACAGCCAGAACAATGATAATAGCAAGAACAGCAACTGCTGCAATGATGATCCAGAGTTTCTTCTTTGATTTTTTAGGAGTCATGGAATTGTTCTTTAATTTTGACTGATACGAATGGGATTCCCCATGTAAAAGTCAAGTATCGTTGTTTTAAAAATGAAATCGAACTTAGCTTGCAGTAACTCAGACTGAGCTTTCGTGAGCTCTTTTTTACTGTTGTTATAATCGTAAGAGGTCACCATTCCAACATCAAACTTCTGTTCGGTGTATTTGAAAGATTCTTCCTGGGCCGATACGGTCTGTTCGGCAGAGGTGAATCTCTGGAGTGCAGCTACAGCATCAGCATAGGACTGTTCAATGGTCTTCTGCAATGTCCGTTTTCTCTGTTCCAGATCCAGTTCAGCAATGTTTCGCTGGATCTTTGCCTGAGTTATTGATGACCGTACCTGCCAGCCATTGAAGATTGGGATATAGAGATTGAAGCCGAGGGAGACATTGTCGTTGTCGTTCCACTGATCGGAAAATGATTTGGTTTTGTAAGAATAGGTAGATTGATAGCCAAGAACGGTGTCATGCGTAAGCTGTGTGATCCCGATGGGATACTCCTGGATGACAGGTGGGATGGAAGGATCCACTGCTCTGGCAACGCCTGAATATCCTGTGGCATAAGAGACACCAAAAGTGAGGCTGGGAGACTGTGCTCCCTGGGCAATCGCCAATCCTTTCTGGGAACTCTCAACCCTGAGTTCAGCACTTTTAATCTCCGGGCGTGTGCTTAATGCATGTCCGTAAATGACATCCGCTGTCACCAGGTCGGTTGGTGCAGCCACATCTTTCAGAATTGGTTTCTCAATCTCAAAATCACTGGAAATTGTGAGATCGATCAACTGCTGAAGAGAGAGATATGCAATGTTCAGCCGGTTTCTTGCCTCAATTGTACTTAATTCCTCGGCAGATTCCTGTGCCTGGATGTTCAGAAGATCACCCTGGGCAGCTGCTCCGGCATCCACCATCTTCCTGACGCGGTCAACCTGCTCAGTGGTAATGGCTAGCTGGTTAACAGCCACATCCAGGATCTCCTTGTTGAACAGGATATCCAGATAATAACCGGCAACAGCCAACGAGATGTCGTTTTTGATGACATCCAGATCATACCTGCTTGCCATCAATTCGATCTGGTTGCGTTTCAGGGCATTAAATTTCTGCAAACCGTTAAATATGGTCACATTACTTGAAAAACTGAAGTTATTAGATCTGACAGTAGAGGTGGCAAAGGTGTTGGTATACTGATCAATGGTTTGTCCGGTGTTCCAGATGTTGGAGGCGCTGAAATTAAGATTCGGCAACATGCTCAAGCCACTCTGAAGCAGGGAGACCCGGTTCGACTCCACTGACTGAATTTGCTTCTGGATATCGAGGTTATTGTCAAGCGCATACTCAACACAATCCTCAAGCGTCCAAACGGTCTGAGAGAAAGAGGAAAAGGATAAAAATAATGCAAGAAAGACGGACAACGGAAGCTTGCCCATCAAAAGAAGGTTAAATCGAAACATGGCATCTACGTTTAAGGGTTCAAATGTACTTAAATTTAATAATTCCACAAGGACTGAAAAACTTAGACGCCTGGTACACTCAAATGTTACAAACTGGTATTCACCGATTTTATTTTCCGGGTTGATGACTTTTCCTATCTTTGCAGTCGATTTAAACAGTATAAAAGCATGAAAAAGTGGTTTGTTTTATTTTCTGGTATTTTTCTTTTCACCTCCATAGTAATGCTTCCTTCCTGCAGTTCTGAGGAGCCAATAGTTGGAATTCTTGTGATCAGAATTATAGATGCTGAAGGGCATCCCGTTGTGGATGAAAAGGTTCTGCTGGCTGATAGTTACGAGAACCTGGTTGCGGGTAATTATATTTTCAGCAAATGGACCAATCAGAATGGAATAGTGCTTTTTATGGACCTGCCACCAACCTACTTCTGGTATGACACAGAACATTGGGAGGATTGGGGTGCTGTACAGACCTATGCGGGAATTGAACAATTTGTCACTCTTCAGGTTAACACTCCACAACCCTGAAACCTCACCAATATTACATATGTTCATATATCCATGAAATTTGATTTTCATATTTCATGAAATGTTCGTAAACTTGCAACCCGAAAGTTAGCATGTAATTACGCCCATGATTCGAACGCAAAACGTACGATTTTTCTCATTCGTTTCCCTTTTTTTTCTGACCTTTTTATGTTTCTCAATATTAGATGTGACAGGCTCTGAGAAATCACATGGTTCAAAAGAGCTTTCCTCCGATACTACGTTTCAGCATGACGAGGGTCTGATTGTGGAGCAGGAGTTCAACGCCGGCAAGATGATTATGGAGCATGTAACGGATAACCATGAGTGGCATATTGCCACCCTGGGCCATACACATGTAACACTGCCTTTACCAATAATCCTGTTATATGACGGGAAGGTACATGCTTTTTGGTCTTCTGAATTTCACAATCCCAACCATTCATACAAAGGTTTTATACTGGAACATGGAAAGATTCGTGCCGAGGCTGAATCTGACAAAACTGTATATGATTTTTCGATCACAAAAACAGTATTTGCCCTGCTATTGAGCTGTTTCTTACTATTGTGGATCTTCATCTCTGTGGCCAACAGGTACAAACGAAACCCAAAATCTGCCCCAAAAGGAATGCAGTCATTGCTGGAACCTCTGATCATCTTCATCCGTGACGACATTGCAAAGAGCTCAATCGGGGAGAAAAAATATGAAAAGTTCATGCCCTTCCTGCTTACGATATTCTTTTTTATTTTACTGAACAACGTAATGGGAATAATCCCGATCTTCCCGGCGGGTGCCAACGTTACAGGAAATATTGCCGTAACTATGGTATTAGCCGTATTTACATTGGTCCTGACTACCATAAACGGAAACAAACACTATTGGGTTGATATCATCAACACGCCGGGCGTTCCCTGGTGGTTGAAGATACCTATCCCCCTGATGCCGGTAGTGGAGATTATTGGAATTATAACCAAACCTTTTGTTCTGATGGTGCGACTCTTTGCCAACATTACGGCTGGCCACATCATCATACTTGGCTTTGTCAGTCTGATCTTCATCTTCGGATCTATCAGCGTGGCTCTGGGATTTGGAGTCTCTGTTGTGTCAGTTGCATTTATTGTATTTATGGATCTGCTGGAGATTCTGGTTGCCTTCATCCAGGCTTATGTATTTACCCTGTTGTCGGCCCTCTACTTTGGCCTGGCAACTATTGAACCTGAAAACCATTAAAGGGAAGTACGAAGTACGAATGACGATTTACGAATGAAAGTTAGAATGACGAAATACGAATTAAAATTAATAATTAAGCATTGACCTTTGTTCGGACGAGGCATGCCTCGTCCTTACGTGATTTGAACCTTTAATAAACATTGTATTATGGATTTATTAACAATTTTTTTACAGCTAACTGGCGATTTCGCCGCTATCGCCCGTTTGGGAGCAGGCATTGGTGCAGGTATTGCAGTCGTTGGTGCGGGTATCGGTATTGGTAATATCGGTAAAAGTGCCCTCGAGTCAATTGCCCGTCAACCTGAAGCTGTTGGTGACATTCGTTCGAATATGATCATCGCAGCTGCTCTCGTGGAAGGTGTAGCGTTTTTCGCTATTGTAGTTTGTCTGCTGATTTTATTTATCTAACAGGCAACCGGTTCTTCATGGCTTAACGGTTGGTTGAGCCATGAAGAATTTTAATGAATGTAAATTACAATAAGATATGGAACTGATAACCCCCGGATTGGGTCTGATCTTCTGGATGGCATTGCCCTTCCTGATCCTGTTGCTTATTCTCAGGAAATTTGCCTGGAAGCCAATACTCAAGGCTCTGAAGGATCGTGAATCATCGATCGATGATGCTCTTCATGCTGCCGACAGGGCAAAGGAAGAGATGAAGCAGCTTCAATTCAGTAATGAGGAGTTGCTTCACCAGGCCAAGGATGAGCGTGATGCCATTTTAAACGATGCGCGGAAAGTGAGAGATACGATCATCGAAGAGTCGAAAGATAAGGCAAAGGAGGAGGCTGCACGGATCATTGCAAGTGCGAAAGAGAGCATTCAAAATGAGAAGATGGCAGCGATGACAGATCTAAAGAATCAACTTGCGGAACTGTCGCTCGAGATTGCAACCAGGATTCTTGAACATGAACTTGCTGATGCCAGGGAGCAGGAGGCTTTTGTAACACAGCAATTGGACAAGATCCATTTTAACTAATAGAAATTACAGATGAGGATATCCCTTGTATCGGAACGGTATGCGAAGGCTCTTTTTGAACTTGCTGTGGAGAAAAAGCAGGAAGATGCCATCTATTCAGATGCACGGGAGCTGGTTTCCGTATGTGAGGAAAACAAACTGTTCGTTTTGGTTCTGAAGAGCCCTGTTATCAGTAACGAGAAAAAGGCTAAGATACTGAATGACCTTTTCGAAAAACGATTCAACGTGATGACTATGAGGTTTTTACAGATCTTAGTCCGCAAAGGTAGAGAGCTTTATATCCCTGAAATCGCAAGAAAGCTGATTTCGTTATACAAAGTGTTTAAAGAGATCCTGCCGGTTACACTTACAACAGCCATTCCAATGACGGAAGCGATCCGGAACCGGGTTTCAACCATCATGAACGATTATACGAAATGGCAGATTGAACTGGATCAGAAGATTGATCCCGATATCATCGGAGGATTCATCCTGAACTGGGAAGATTTGCAATACGACGCCAGTATTTATTATCAGATTGAGCGGATCCGCAGAGGATCCGCCAGAGTTAACTTGTATAAGAAAGGTTTTTAATATGGCAGAAATTAAACCAGCCGAAGTATCTGCAATTTTAAGAAAAGAGTTGGCCGGCTATCATAATGTGGCCGAACTGGAAGAGATTGGTATTGTGTTGACCGTTGGTGACGGGATAGCCCGTATCTATGGGCTGAACAATGCTGAATCGGGAGAATTGGTTGAGTTTGAGAAAAACGGCATCAGGGCCATTGTGCTCAATCTGGAAGAGGATAATGTAGGGGTTGTCTTATTGGGTGAAGCGTATGATATAAAAGAGGGCGACACCGTGAAAAGAACCCGGAGGATTGCCTCGATAGAGGTTGGCGAAGGATTGCTCGGGCGTGTTATCAACACCCTTGGGGAGCCGATCGACGGGAAGGGAAAAATCGAAGGCGATTGCTATGAGATGCCTCTGGAACGGAAAGCTCCCGGAGTAATCTACCGGCAGCCAGTTAATGAACCGCTGCAAACCGGAATAAAAGCCATCGATGCTATGATTCCGATCGGCCGCGGACAACGGGAGTTGATTATTGGCGACAGGCAGACAGGAAAAACTGCCATCGCAATTGATGCAATCATCAACCAGCGGGAGTTTTACGAAAAGGGAGAACCTGTCTACTGCATCTATGTAGCTATCGGACAGAAGGGCTCTACCGTTGCAAATATTTATCAGACTCTTGAGGCGAAAGGAGCAATGGCCTATACCGTAATTGTTACAGCAACTGCTTCCGACCCGGCAGCCATGCAGTTCTATGCCCCTTTCACCGGAGCAGCTATCGGTGAGTTTTTCAGGGATACGGGACGTCCTGCCCTGGTGATTTATGATGATTTGTCCAAACAGGCTGTTGCCTATCGCGAGGTATCCCTTCTGCTTCGTCGTCCCCCCGGGCGGGAAGCCTATCCCGGAGATGTTTTTTACCTCCACTCACGCTTACTGGAAAGGGCAGCCAGAATTATTTCATCCGATGCCATTGCCAGGAAAATGAACGATTTGCCGGAATCGATCCGGCCCCTGGTGAAAGGGGGTGGATCCCTCACGGCTCTACCTATCATAGAAACCCAGGCAGGCGACGTCTCTGCCTACATTCCGACCAATGTTATTTCGATTACCGACGGACAGATCTTTCTGGAGACCGGCCTATTTAATTCAGGAATACGCCCGGCCATTAATGTGGGAATTTCCGTCTCCCGTGTTGGAGGAAATGCCCAGATCAAATCCATGAAAAAAGTGGCCGGCACATTGAAACTTGCTCAGGCCGAATATCGTGAACTGGAGGCCTTCTCCAAATTCGGATCCGATCTGGATGCAGCTACAAAAGCAGTACTTGACAAGGGCGCCCGGAATGTTCAGATTTTGAAGCAGCATCAATACTCTCCCATGCCGGTGGAACAACAGATCGCAATCATCTATTGCGGCACCAGAGGTCTGATAAAAAGTGTACCGGTTAGGAGTGTGATAGATTTTGAGTTAGAGTATCTTCTGTATATGGTGACACATCACAAAGCGGTTCTGGAGAATCTCCGTGAGGGGAAACTGCTCGAAGAGGATGAAAAAGTGATGGAGAAAGCCGCCGCTGATATCTCAAGGAAGTACGCATAAATGGCTGGATTAAAAGAGGTAAGGATCAGGATTGCATCGGTTAAGTCAACCGAACAGATCACCAATGCCATGAAGATGGTAGCGGCTTCAAAGCTCAGAAGGGCGCAAAATGCCATCCTGAAGCTCCGGCCATATGCTGCCAAATTGAGGGAGATCATGCAAAACCTGAGCGCCAGTGCTGATGATACGAATGAAAACAGCTATACCGAAGTTCGGAAAGCTGAACGGATCTTGCTGGTAGTAGTCACCTCCAACCGGGGACTCTGTGGTGCATTCAATTCCAATATCATCAAGTTGGCGGTTAGCAGGATAAACAGCACATATAAAATCCAAAACCAAAATCATGCGGTTGATCTGATCACTGTTGGCAAGAAGGCGAGTGACTTTTTCCGTAAGCAGAAATACCAGGTGATTGAATCATGGGATAATGTGTATGATTCCCTCACCTTCGAAACAGTTGCTCCCAAAGCCAGGATGTTGATGCAACTATTTGCAGATAAGAAGTATGACCGCATAGAGTTGATTTACAATCAGTTCAAAAACGCTGCCGTTCAGCGGCAGATGGTTGAGCAGTACTTGCCATTGGTTCCGGAAACTCCTCAGGAGCAGACTAACCTGAAAGAGGTAGAGGCCGACTACATCTTTGAACCTGATATAGAGACCATTTTATCTGAACTGATCCCCAAAACTCTTCGAATTCAGCTTTTCAAAGGGATCCTGGATTCCTTCGCTGCAGAAATGGGGGCCAGGATGACAGCGATGCATCAGGCTACTGAAAATGCACGGCAGTTGCTAAAAGATCTCAGGATCTCATACAACAAGGCACGTCAGAACCAGATTACCCGGGAGATAATTGAGATCGTGTCGGGAGCGGAAGCATTAAAAGGGTAAACGAAACCATGGGCGGGTTTGGAACCCGCCCTTACTGGCTCACCCATCTGCCGGGTCCCCTTTTCACACGCCGAAGCCCTGCCGCGTGTCGCAAAAGTTTCAGCGACGGCGTACGCTTCACGTTTTTTTTCCGATCTTTGCAAAACGAAAATTTAAACCTTGAAATATGGTTACAAAAAACGTTGAAAAAGCACTGAACGAACAAATTAAGAAAGAGGAGCACTCTTCAAGAATTTACCTCGCCATGGCCTCATGGTGTGAACGTAACGGATATCCGGGCGCTTCGGATTGGTTATACAAACAAACGGAGGAGGAACGTCTGCATATGTTGAAACTGGTCCATTACCTGAACGACAGGGGAGGGAATACCCTGGTTGCAAGCCTTGACGCACCGACAGCAAAATACAAATCATTGTTGGATGTATTTCAGCAGGTTTTGAAACATGAGGAATTCATATCTGCCTCAATCAATGATCTTTATGCTATATGCCTGAAGGAGAAAGATTTTACCAGCGCTAATTACCTCCAATGGTATATCACAGAACAGATTGAAGAGGAGAGTACGGTCAGGAGTATCCTTGATCAGATCAACCTGGCCGGTACAGAAAGAGGTGGCCTTTTCCACATTGACAAAGAACTTGCCACTGCCGCAAAAGCCAAAGCAAAGTCACTGGCTACTTTAGCTGACTCAGGAGCCTGACCAACTCACGATACCAGGTTTCTCCATATTTCCTTATCAAGGCATCTTTCAGATATTCATAGAGGTATATTTTTTCTCGTTGACCCTTCTCCAGGGCTTTGTCACAGATATACCATTTGTGGTAGTTTACGGCATCCTCTTTTCCCATCCGGGAGATCCGCAACGGATAGAGATGGCAGGAGAGGGGTTTTGGGAATGGGATTTTTTTCTGTTGGTAGGCCTCTTCAATTGCACATCGCGCTATTCCCTCTTTAAAAAATATATAGGCACACTCCATGCCTTCAATCAGAGGTGTCACAAATTTTCCTTCGGCATCATAGTCAAACACTCCCAGACGATCTATCTCCTCGATTCCCTCAGGAGTCATGAATGGCTTGACCTCTGCAATGTAGTCGTCGAGAAGTGATATTTCCTCCTCTTCCAACGGCGCTCCGGCATCGCCCTCAACACAACATGCCCCTTTGCATTTTCCCATATCGCAGCAGAAAAAGAGCTCTTTCAGGTCGTCGGAAATCAGGGCTGGGGGGAGGAGGATCATGGAGTATCAATGTAGGAATGTAGGAATGCAGGGATGCAGGGATGCAGGAATGCAGGAATGCAGGAATGCAGGAATTTAGGAATTTAGGAATGAAAAAGTTTTCAGCAAAGGTATAACCTTTTGTGGTAATGTAGGATTAATGTATGGAATCGTAAAACATTGTATCATGAAAGAGAATATTATAAAAATGAAAAGCTTGACGCTGGCCAAAGAGACTGTCTTTTTATATCAGTACCTGACTAGAGATAAAAGAGAGTATATCCTTTCCAAGCAATTGCTCAGGTCAGGAACTTCTGTGGGGGCAAACATTTCGGAAGGAGTGGCCGGACAATCAAAAAGGGATTTTCAGCACAGAATGTCAATTGCATATAAAGAGGCCAGGGAAACAGAATTCTGGCTTACCTTATTGTGTGAAACCGGGTACCTTACCATGGAAAAATCTGAGGCAGCCAGAAAAGTTTGCGATGAAGTAATACGAATATTATTCACAATTTTAAAAACCTCCTCTCAAACAAAATAATTCATAATTCCCACAATCCTTCATTCCTACATTCCTGCATTGGTGCATTGGTGCATTGATGCATTGATTCTTTGATACATTGACATTTATCAGCATTCGCTTTGACATTTATCAAACACACATGGTTACATATCACTCTATCAATGAATTAATGATAGCATATATATAATATAGTATATCATGCTCTTTCGGAAAAAAGAATCTTTATATATTTGCGCCTGTTTGTTAATCGATTAACGATATGAGTGCTGAAAGTCTGATCCTGTTCTTCATCGTGGGAGCATTTCTAGTAGGAATAGCCTTGCTTTTCTCAAGCATTGTTCCTCCCACCTCAACCAATCCTCAAAAAGCTGAAGCCTATGAATGCGGGATCCCCACAGAGGGATTGACCTGGCTTCAGTTCAACGTGGGGTATTACCTGTTTGCAATCATCTTCCTGATCTTTGACGTGGAGACGGTCTTCATCTTCCCATGGGCGGTAGTGATGAAAGAGGCAGGAATAGCGGGTTTTATTGAGATTGTCATATTTTTCTTTGTCTTAGGCTTGGGTTTACTCTACGCCTGGAAGAAAGGAGCGCTGAAATGGGAGTAAATATCAAGAATATGAAGTACTCCGATTTTCAGGACAACGAAACACTTGAGTTGTTCGAAAATACCGGAGGAAATGTGATGCTCACCACCATTGATGCTGTCATCGACTGGGGACGGTCCAACTCCATCTGGCCGCTCACGTTCGCCACAAGTTGCTGTGGTATTGAGATGATGGCTACAGGAGCTTCAAGACACGATTTTGCACGTTTTGGCATCGAGGTCTACAGGGCTTCTCCCCGTCAGGCGGATGTGATTGTGGTTGCAGGAACGATCGTTAACAAGATGGCCCCGGTTCTGAAGCGTCTCTACGACCAGATGTCGGATCCCAAGTATGTGATCGCTATGGGGGCCTGTGCTGTTTCAGGAGGACCCTTCTTTTATAACACCTATCATGTGATCCGTGGCGTTGATCATGTTATTCCGGTCGATGTTTATATCCCCGGCTGTCCACCACGTCCCGAAGCACTCCTATATGGCGTTATGCAACTTCAGCGGAAAATCAAACTGGAGACAATCGCTAAAAAAAAGGCATGAGGCACGAGGGACGAAGGACGAAGGATGAGGGACGAAGGACGAAGGATGGGGGACGAAGGATGAACCATAAATAATGGATGAATTGAAAATCACGCTATTCACGCTATTCACGACATTCACGCTATTCACGAAATTAACATATGGAAGCTGAAAAACTGAAAGAAAAAATTCTGGAAATTGTTCCTGAAGCTCAGCTTGAGGAGAATAAGCAATTTCCGACATTCCTGATTCCATCCGGGAAGTTCAAATCCCTGGCTACCCGTCTGAAAGAGGAGAAAGATCTCGATTTTGACTACCTCTTTTGTCTGACCGGAGTCGACTGGGGAACAGAATTAGGTGTTGTATATCACTTTACTTCTACCTCCTTCAACCATTCCCTGGAGTTGAAAGTTAAGACTGAAAACCGGGAAAATCCGGAATTTGACACCGTTGCCGATCTGTGGAGAACAGCTGAGTTTTTTGAGCGGGAAGTATGGGATCTCTTTGGAATCCGCTTCACGGATCATCCCGATATGCGTCGCATCTTCCTGGAGGAGGATTGGGTAGGATATCCTATGCGGAAGGATTACACAGACGAAGTTAACATCGTAGAATTGTAACTATGAAAGAGATCATTAACCTGCCAGTACGCAGCATCGAGGAGGAGGAGTACCATATCAATATGGGTCCTCAGCACCCCTCAACACATGGTGTACTCCGGTTGGTCGTTACCCTGCAAGGGGAAACAGTAATGAAAGTTCAGCCCCATTGCGGATACATCCACCGTGGTATTGAAAAGATGTGCGAGAAGGATACCTATCAGCAGATCATTCACCTCACCGACCGGATGGATTATCTCTCGGCCCACATCAACAACCACGCTGTATGCCTTCTGGTAGAAGGAGCCCTGGAGGTTGAGGTTCCCGAGCGGGTCAAATACATCCGTACCATTGTGGATGAGTTGAACCGGATCGCTTCACACCAGCTCTGGTGGTGCAGCTTCGGGATGGACCTTGGCGGACTTACCTGCTTCTTCTACGGACTTCGCGACCGGGAACACATCCTCGACATCTTCGAAGAGTCATTCGGCTCCCGTTTGTTGCACAGTTACTATGCTCCCGGAGGATTAATGCAGGACATTCATCCCAATTTCCAGAAACGGACCAAAGACTTTATCAAGTACTTCCGCAAAAAGATTAAGGATTATGATAACATCCTCAGCGGAAATGTGATTTTTGAGAATCGGAGCCAGGGAATTGGTGTGATGTCAAAAGAGGAAGCGATCAACTATGGAGTTTGCGGTCCGTCGGGTCGTGCCTCAGGATGGGAATGTGACATCCGCAAGAAGTACCCCTACGCCATGTATGATAAAGTTGATTTCAGGGAGGTTCTCAGTGATAAAGGAGATACCTATGCACGCTATATGGTGAGAATTGATGAGATGCGTGAATCGATGAAGATCATCGAGCAGCTTATTGATAACATCCCGGAAGGAGATTACAGCGTCAAGATGAAACCTATTATCAAGTTGCCACCCGGGGAGTATTACCAGCGCGTGGAATCTGCACGCGGTGAACTGGGGATCTACTGTATCTCTGACGGGAATAAGACCCCTGTACGGATGAAGTTCCGTACGCCTAGTTTTGTTAACCTGGGTGTTTTGGATAAGCTCAGCCGCAACATGAAGATTGCCGACCTGGTAGCTATCGGCGCTTCTCTCGATTTAGTAATTCCGGATATTGACAGATAATACCATCCAACATGGCTTTCAACATTTACGACTTCACCTCATTCACCCAGTCGATCGACGAGGCACTCTATGAGTGGTTGCCACCTTTCTGGGCGTTGATTGTGGAAATGACCATCATCGGCCTGGTCTTCCTGATCGGGTATGCGATCATCGGCCTGTTTCTGGTATATGCCGAAAGGAAGGTTTGTGCATTTATGCAGAACCGGGTCGGCCCTAACAGAGTAGGACCTTACGGAATCTTCCAGACGATAGCCGACTTCATCAAGCTGCTGATGAAAGAGCTGGTCTACATTAAGAACTCAGATAAACTTCTTTTCAACATCGCCCCTTTCATTGTGATCATTGCCTCCTTCATGGCTATAGCGGCCATTCCGTTTGCCAAAGGATTGCATGCCATCGATTTTGATATCGGGATTATGTATGTGATCGCCGTTACTTCGCTGGGCGTCG
This sequence comes from uncultured Bacteroidota bacterium, assembly GCA_937900965.1. GTDB lineage: Bacteria > Bacteroidota > Bacteroidia > Bacteroidales > FEN-979 > QYOJ01. Next base: position 23,476 of record CALCGJ010000082.1, read on the forward strand.
TAGGAGTTTTGCTGGCAGGATGGTCAAGTAACAACAAGTACTCTCTCATTGGTGCCATGCGAAGCGGCGCCCAGATCATCAGTTACGAATTGTCAGTTGGACTCTCTCTGCTTACCATCATTGTTCTTGCTGGCACCATGCAATTCTCCGAGGTTGTTGAGTTGCAGTCGTCAGGGTGGTTTATATTCAAAGGCCACATCCCGGCCTGCATTGCTTTTGTGATTTTTCTGATTGCCAGTACAGCTGAAACAAACCGCGGGCCTTTCGACCTTGCCGAAGCCGAATCGGAGCTAACAGCAGGATTCCATACGGAGTATTCAGGGATCAAGTTCGCTTTCTTCTTTCTGGCCGAGTACATGAACATGTTCATTGTTGCCTCTATTGCAGCCACGGTTTTCCTGGGCGGATGGATGCCATTCCATATTGGAAGCTGGGAAGGATTCAACTACGTGATGGATTTTATCCCGCCGCTTTTCTGGTATTTTGGTAAAACCGCTTTTATCATCTGGCTGATGATGTGGTTCAAATGGACATTCCCCCGTTTACGGATCGACCAGCTTCTGAACCTGGAGTGGAAATACCTGCTCCCGATCAACCTGGTCAATATCCTGATTATGGCTTTTATCGTATTAATGGGTTGGCACTTCTAAGATTATGAACAGTTTCTATACATACTTTGCAGATATCTTCCGGGGATTGAAATCCCTTCTCATCGGCATGTCGGTGACCGGAAGATACTTTTTCAGTCCCGGGCAAATTGTCACTCAGCAATATCCTGAGAACCGGAAAACACTGAAAATGTTTGACCGTTTCAAGGGAGACCTGATGATGCCACACGACACAAACAATCAGCATCGGTGTACCGGTTGCGGGATCTGTGAGACCAACTGTCCTAACGGCTCCATTGAGGTTATCTCCGACCGGATCGAGCTACCCGATGGCAAAAAGAAACGCATCATCGACAAGCATATTTATCACCTTTCGATGTGCACATTCTGCAACCTTTGTGTAAAGACCTGCCCTTCGGATGCCCTGGCATGGGACCAAACCTTTGAGCATGCTGTGTTCGATCGCTCCAAACTGACAAAAATTTTGAATAAACCCGGATCATCCATAATTAAAGATATAGAATAATGACGAGCAATCAATTCATGTTTCTACTCTTTTCAGCGGTCATTGTGATCTTCTCCATCCTCACTGTGACCAGCAGGCGGATTCTTCGGGCAGCTACGTTTCTGCTGTTCGTACTGGTCTCCACTGCCGGCCTCTACTTTCTGCTTAAATACAATTATCTCGCAGCCATACAGCTAACCCTTTATGCTGGTGGGATTGTGGTACTTATCATCTTTTCAATTCTGCTTACCAGCCATATTTCTGAGAAGCTGCCTACTGCAGGATTATTGAAAAAGTGGCCTGCCGCCCTGGTGGCTCTGGTAGGGGCAGCACTCTGTATCGTGGTCATTCTGCAGTATAATTTCCCGGGATCTGTTGTAGATACTGAAGTTGTCAATGTAAGAGACATCGGGAACAGTCTGATCAGCTACGGCGAAAAAGGGTATGCTTTGCCATTTGAGGTCATCAGTGTTCTTCTGTTAGCTGCATTAATTGGTGCCATCGTTCTGGCTAAAAAACGTAAAGATTAACAGTTAAAGTACAATCATATGTTTGAAGGAGTTCCATTATCCTGGTTTTTAGTCCTGAGCACCATCATGTTTTTCGTAGGGGTGTACGGATTCCTGGTGAGAAAAAACCTGATCACCATGCTTATGTCGATAGAGCTGATCCTGAACTCAGTCTGTATCAACTTTGTGGCTTTCAATAAGATCCTGTATCCAGAGAACATGGAAGGGATGTTTTTCACCATCTTTATTATCGCTGTGGCAGCCGCCGAGGCTTCCGTAGCAATTGCCATCATCATCAATATATACAGACGTATCGTCAGTATTGATGTGGAGAAAATGAATGAGATGAAATATTGATTAAAACGTGAATAACGTGAGTATCGTGAATAACGTGAATAACGTGAGTATTATGAATCATTGTGTTCGTAAATCGAAAATCATTAAATCGTAAATCGATAAAGGTATGTTTGACTTCTCTTACACCGTCTGGATCGTCTTGATTCCCTTCTTCGTTTTCCTGCTCATCGGATTCCTGGGACATAAATTCAAGCCCGTTGTTTCCGGGATTGTGGGATCAGCTGGTCTTTTTACATCCTGGATTCTTTCCATCTTTACCGCATACAAATATTTCTTTGACGTTGGAAAAATAGATGGCGTATACCAGCAAATCATTGGGTATAACACGTTGTGGCTGAGGTTCACCGACACTTTGCACATCGACATGGGTGTACTGATTGATCCCATTTCGGTGATGATGTTGATTGTTGTCACTACTGTATCATTAATGGCCCACATCTACTCCACGGGTTACCTGAAAGGGGAGAAAGGATTTATGCGGTTCTATGCATTCCTTTCCCTGTTTACCTTTTCTATGCTGGGATTGGTGGTTGCCACAAATATTTTCCAGATGTATATTTTCTGGGAGCTCGTTGGTGTTTCATCGTATCTGCTAATCGGATTCTATTACGAGAAACCTTCTGCGGTTGCCGCATCCAAAAAGGCCTTTATCGTCACCCGCTTTGCTGACCTGGGATTCCTGATCGGGATCCTGCTCCTCTCTTACTATACCGGGACCTTTAACTTCCTGGAACTGACCAGTCCCACCGGGCCGGCAATAGGTACTCCACCGGCCGCTACCTTTATGGGCATGTCGGTAATGACATGGGCGATGATCCTGATCTTCATGGGAGGGGCCGGTAAATCAGCCATGTTCCCACTCCACATCTGGTTGCCCGATGCCATGGAGGGCCCTACTCCTGTTTCGGCACTGATCCACGCTGCTACCATGGTGGTAGCTGGTGTATTCCTGGTTGCTCGTTTGTTCCCCATCTATATCTCCGTTCCTATCGCCTTGCAGCTCGTTGCCTGGGTAGGAGCTTTCTCTTCCCTGTTTGCGGCGGTAATAGCCTGTACGCAACACGACATCAAACGGGTACTCGCTTACTCCACCATGTCCCAGATCGGATATATGATGTGCGCTCTGGGTGTTTCGGGTATGGGAGGACATGAAGGTCTTGGATATATGGCATCTATGTTCCACCTCTTTACCCACGCATTCTTTAAAGCTTTGCTCTTCCTTTGTGCCGGAGCCATTATTCATGCTGTACATAGTAATTATATGTATGATATGGGTGGACTCAAGAAATACCTTCCAATCACACACATTACTTTTTTGATCGCCTGCCTTGCAATTGCCGGGATTCCACCCTTTGCCGGTTTCTTTAGTAAAGATGAGATTCTGGTGGCAGCGTATCATCACGATACCGCTCTCTTCGTCATCGAGTATATCGTAGCAGGACTAACTGCATTCTATATGTTCCGGCTCTACTTCGGGATCTTCTGGGGGAAGAAACAGGACTATCATCATACCCCTCATGAAGCGCCATTGTCGATGACACTTCCGCTTATTTTCCTCGCTTTCGGAGCGATGTTTGCCGGGTTTATTCCATTCTCACACCTTGTTACTTCCGACCGGGCATTATTTGAAATCCACACTGAATGGATCGTCGCCATCCCCTCCATTGTTATCGCAATCATTGGAATAGGTGTGGCGTATGTGATGTATCTCAAGCCAACCGAAATTCCGAAGAAGATCGCTCACTCTTTATCAGGGTTCTATACGGCAGCGTATAATAAATTCTATATCGATCAACTCTACTTGTTTATTACCCACAAGATCATTTTCAATAATATATCCAGACCGATTGCATGGTTCGACCGCCACATCGTCGACGGCTCTATGAACGGAATTTCATTTGTTACAAACCAGGCATCCGACAAGATTAAAGGTTTCCAGTCCGGACAGCTACAGCAATACGCAATCGTGTTTGTCTCCGGAGTGATACTCCTATCCCTGGTATTCATCTATTTATGGACCTAATAAACAGCTGACGAATGAATATACTTTTTTTACTGATCATTATTCCGGTCCTGACCATCATCGGGATTCTGTTTACCGGGGACAACAAACAGGTACGTGTTGTTTCTGCCATCGGGATGACATTCCAGCTGATTCTCTCAGCCATCATCATCCTCTGGTTCCTGGCCGAACGAAATGCCGGAAACACGGCTGAGATTCTCTTTGCCAGCAATTATGTCTGGTATGAAACCCTCAACATCCATTTTTTCATTGGTGTTGATGGGGTTTCTGTAGCCATGATAGGACTCACCTCTATTGTCATATTTGCCGGTATCTTTGCCTCCTGGGATATGGATGACCTGCCAAGGGAATTCTTCATCTCTCTTATTCTTCTGTCAGCAGGTGTATTTGGGTTTTTCATATCTCTCGACCTGTTTACCATGTTTCTGTTTTATGAGATCGCAGTGATTCCAATGTACCTGTTGATCGGAATATGGGGAAGCGGACCGAGACACTACAGTGCAATGAAGCTGACCCTGATGTTGATGGGGGGGTCTGCTCTTATCCTTGTCGGGTTGCTTGGCCTCTATTTCAACTCCGCACCTGATGGTGGTCCTCTTACATTTGATATCCTGGAAATTTCCAGGGTGCAGATCCCCATGAATGCCCAGTTATTTTTCTTCCCTCTCCTCTTTGTCGGATTCGGGGTGCTGGGAGCCCTTTTTCCGTTCCACACATGGTCGCCCGACGGTCATGCCTCGGCGCCAACAGCTGTATCGATGCTTCATGCTGGGGTGCTTATGAAACTTGGTGGATATGGATGTTATCGCGTTGCAGTCTTCCTACTTCCGGAAGGCGCTCATGAACTAGCCTGGATTTTCATAATTTTAACCGCTATTGGTGTCATTTACGGTGCACTTGGAGCCATCTGGCAGAAAGACCTGAAATATATCAATGCATATTCCTCCGTTAGCCACTGCGCACTTGTACTTTTCGCCATCCTGATGTTCAACGAAACGGCAATGACCGGTGCTATCATGCAGATGATCTCCCACGGAATTATGACAGCCCTCTTCTTTGCCCTGATCGGAATGATTTACGGACGTACCCATACACGGTATGTCAATGAGATGAGTGGTCTTATGAAGGTGATGCCTTTCCTTGCGGTGGCTTATGTAGTTGGTGGTTTGGCATCTCTCGGACTTCCCGGATTCAGCGGTTTTGTTGCCGAAATGACCATCTTCGTCGGCGCTTTTCAGCATCCCGATATATTCCACAGGGTAGTTACTCTTATCGCAGCCTCATCAATTGTTGCTACAGCGGTATATATCCTGAGGGTTGTGGGAATGATGCTCTTCGGAAAGATTAACAATCCGGATTATGAATTGATTACGGATGCCAAATGGTATGAAAGATTGAGCACCGGAACCCTGATTTTTGGGATCACAGCCATCGGAATAGCACCATTATGGCTATCAAATATGATTACAGCCGGATTGGGGCCGGTGATCCATAAGTTGCTCCTTTCCATGAATTAACAGATTGAGAAAAAAGAATAGAGACTATATAAAATTCTGACGACATGCTGATGCTGATCATGAGACATGAATTACTGCTGGTGCTGATCACGGTGATTCTACTGTTGGTTGAGATATTCCTGCCGGCTGACCGGAAGCAGAAGATCATTCTGCCTGCACTTATCCTTTTTGGTGTGGTAATGATCCTGGGATTCATCCCCGGGCCTACCGGAAGACTTTTTGGCGGAATGTATATCACAACCCCACTGACCCTGTTGATGAAAAACATCCTTACCGTTGGTGTGTTCATCGTTTTCCTGCAGTCTGTGGATTGGTTAAAAAAAGAGGAGAACCGTGAGAAAATCAGTGAATATTTTATTTTGCTGTTATCTACACTTATCGGGATGGAGTATATGCTCTCCTCCGGTGATTTCCTGATGTTCTATCTCGGACTGGAACTGGCCACTATCCCATTGGCAGCTCTGGCGGCTTTTGAACGTTTCAAGGAGAAGTCGGCCGAAGCCGGGGTAAAATTGATCTTTACCTCTGCCCTCTCATCCGGGATCCTGCTTTATGGTCTCTCTATGATCTACGGCACTGTTGGAACACTCTATTTTAGCGATGTGGTTAACGGCATCAATGGAGCTCCTCTTCAAATCCTGGCCTTTATATTCTTCTTTGCCGGCATGGCTTTCAAAATCTCCGTTGTACCGTTCCATCTCTGGACTGCCGATGTTTATGAAGGGGCACCAATTAACATTACTTCCTATCTGTCGGTGATCTCCAAAGGAGCTGCCGTCATGATCTTAACAATCTTATTATTTACGGTTTTTTCGAAAGTTGCCATCATGTGGAAAGATGTGGTTTACGTTACTGCTATCCTGACCATGACCATTGGGAATCTCTTTGCTATACGCCAGAAAAACCTCAAGCGATTCCTTGCTTTCTCCTCTATCGCCCAGGCAGGCTTTATCTTCCTGGGGATCATTGGGCAAAGTCAACTCGGGATGACCACTGTGATTTACTTTGTTCTGGTCTATATTTTCTCGAACCTGGGAGCGTTCGGTGTAGTGGCTGTAATTTCCAACCGCACCGGGAAAGAGAAAATTGATGATTATGACGGGCTATACAGGACCAACCCCATGTTAAGCCTTACCATGATGCTGGCTCTCTTTTCGTTGGCTGGGATCCCCCCTGTTGCAGGATTCTTTGGAAAGTTTTTTCTATTCGCAGCTGCTGCACAGCAAGGGCTCTATATCCTGGTATTGATTGCTGTACTGAATACGATCATCTCACTTTACTACTACCTACTGGTAGTGAAAGCGATGTTCCTGAACCGGAGTGACCGGCCGATCGAATATTTTAAAAGCGATGGGTATTCCCGTTTAGGCCTGGCGATTTGCATTGCCGGCCTTGTGATCATTGGCATCTACAGTCCTATTTATGAATTCATCAATCAGTTCACCTTCGGCATCTACTAAGAGTCGGAAAACATCTATAACAATGGCATTAAAAGGAAAACATAAGGTTGCAGAGATCGATGGTGTCAGGTGCACAGTAGTGGAAAGTGAAATCACCAGGGAGCGTATGGATTTCCTAATGGATCTCCTTACATATAATGGATTGGAAGTGAAGAGTGAACAAGAAAAAGACAAAGAAGGGAATGTGCTCGACACGTTTGTAATCGGAGTAACAGATATCCTCTTCAATCCTCCGATCGTTGTCTACCTGCAAAAACTTTTCAGGAAAGATGGCGAAGTGGTAACAGCCCAGTACTGGGAACAAAATAAAGCTGACACAGAGATACCTTACTGGCAGGTCTCGCGTTAATATTCCATGGACAAGCTTAATCTTTATTTCGCCATCCTGGTATCTTTGGGATTCTTTTTCCTGGCAACATATTTGCTTGTTAGCGACTCATTTTCTGACATTCCCAAAGAGCTGCGAGTAGTTTTCTCCGTCTTTTTATATCTATACGGAGCCTTCCGGGTACTCCGGGTCATAACGAAACGCAACAGACGAGACAATGAAGATGACTGATGCCAGCCTTTTTCAGTAATTTCACCCGGGAAAATTTGACAGTTCAAACAAGAAAATTTGTACCTTTGTTGTCCTTAATTAAGAATATCAGTGCTTTAAGCAATATTGGCCCTATGAAAAATCGTTTTATCAGGTTTAAAATGTTCTCAGTTGTGACGGGCATTTTCATTTTTTTCCTGACCGGCTGCGGAGGAGATCCGCTGAAACAGCTGGATACACCAACCCGGGGTAACCTGAAAGTAGCTATTGATGACTCCTACACATTGTTAATGGATTCCGAGATTTTCACATTTGAAGCTATTTACAAGTACTCTAAGATTGATACCATCTACGCAACCGAAACAGAGGTGTTCCAGAACTTCATGAATGATAGTGTTCCATTGATTGTGGTGAACAGGAAGCTGACTGAGCTGGAAAATGAAATTTTAACTTCCCAACTGATAGTGCCTAAAACTACCCTTGTTGCATACGATGCTCTTGCACTTATTGTGAACAACGACAACAGTGATTCTAAGATTTCATACGACCAGATAAAAGATATTTTTTCTGGCACCATCACAAAGTGGAGCCAGATTAACCCTTCTTCAAACCTGGGAGACATCAATGTTATATTCGACCATTACAAATCGGGTAATCCAAGATATTTTAAAGAGAAATTCAATCTCGACTCTCTTCCGGAAAATTGCTATGCCGTTCAATCCAATAGAGAGGTGATTAATTACGTGGAACATAACAGGAGTGCCCTGGGAGTGATCAGCGTAAACTGGATCAGCGATTATAGGGATTCGGTATCAAATGATTTCCTCAACCGTATTAAAGTGGTTGGGATCAGCCCTCCGGGTGACAACGACCAAACGGCTAATTATTATCAGCCATACCAGGCTTATATTGCACAGGGGCAATACCCGTTTATCCGCGAAGTCTATTGTATAAACCGACAAACTTATTCCGGGCTGGCTTTCGGACTTTCAGCATATGTAGCCGGAGAAAAGGGTCAACTTATTGTATTGCACTCGGGGCTTGTTCCGGCTACACAGCCGATCAGAATTGTGGAAATAAAACATTAAAATTTTAGGAGATATTTGTATGATACACGTTGCTAAGAGGTACGGCATTCTGGCTCTCTTCCTGGTTCTGACTCTTTTCATCCGAACTGCGCAATCCCAGGACCTTTCAGATGCCATCAAGCTTACAAGAAGTGAGCAGTTTAATGCTGCGGATAAATTGTTCTCTACAATTCTGGCCGGAAACCCGTCAGATGGAGATGTCTATTTTTATTACGGCGACAACTACCTGAAACGCTATTTTGCCGACACCCTCAATACTTCTCTTAAGGATATGACTGCGGAGGCCAAGGCTATGTTTACCAAAGGGGTGCAGCAGGAACCGACAAATCCAATAAATTATGCCGGACTGGCAGAGGTGGCTTTATTGGCTAATAACATCACTGAGGCCCAGCAGTATCTTGATAAAGCATATTCTCTCCTGCCTACAAGGAAGAATAAAATTGTGATGACACCGGAAAAGCATGCACGATCATTGGTGAAAATGGCGGATGCATTTGTGATGGCCAAAGCAAAAGATACAGCCCGGATTTTCACATACCTTCGTGAAGCCGAAAAAATGAATCCACAGGATATCGATATCTATCTCGTAAGGGGAGATGCAAATATATATTTGTTGAATAACGGATCCAACGCGATCTCCAACTACAATATCGTCCAGTCTCTGAACCCCAATTCATCAATGGCAAATTTACGGATCGGACAGCTTTGGATGAGGGCCAAGCAGTACCAGATGGCACTCGACTATTACGAACAGGGGGTGAAAATTGATTCAACATTCGCTCCTGCTTATCGGGAGCTTGGTTTCTTACTTTACAAAGCGGGTAGATATGAAGAGGCAAAAAAGATGTTCAGGAAGTTTCTGGAGCTCTCTGCCGGCAATATCCCGGCCCGGCTTCAGTTCATCAACACCCTGATGGAGCTGCAGGATTATCCGGAGGCAATTATTGAGATCAATGAAGTGTTGGCTATGGATACAACTATCATCGACCTCTATCGTGCCCGGGCTTATGCTTTGTATGAGAATGAAGAGTATGAAACCGGACTCAAGGCTATAGAAAATTTCCTTGAACGTACTCCCGTGGATAAAATCCGTAGATCGGATATCCTGTACCACGGACGGTTGCTGTCAAAAAATGAGAAGGATTCTATGGCTGCTATTGTTTTATACAATGCCTGGGAGCTTGATACATCAAAAATTGACATTCTCTCCGAAGTGGCAATGAGCTATATCAAGTACAAAGACTACGACAATACAATCCGGATATACACACTAAAAGATTCTATCAGTAACGCGAATGTTCTGGATATCTACAACTGGGCAAAAGCTTATTATAACATTCAGGACTATACCAATGCGGCTGTCATGTTTGAACGATTCTCTGTTGAACAACCAACCTATGTCGCCGGGTTTACCTGGTGGGCAAGAACCCTCTTTAACCTCGATCCGGAGAGTGATGAAGGCCTTGCGAAACCGGTTTATGAACAGATCCTGGAGATTACCCTGGAAGATACGGTTAAATACCACAAACAGCGTCTTGAGGCCTACTATTACATGGCCTACTATTATTATCACCAGTATGTCCTTAATAAAAAGGATAAGGATCTCGCACGGGAATCAATGAAATATAACAAAGATGTATTGGCAATAGATCCTGAAAATGAGAAAGCCAAGCAGATGGTCGAAGCTCTTAAACGGGTGATCAAATAATCTGCTTGATTTCTAAATTTTTTTATAAATTTGCCGTTCCTTATAATGCAAGAAATCAAGTAATCAATAATTTATAAATTAAAAAGTTTTTACAATGAGCAAGAAGAATAAACAAAGCGGATCAGGATTAGGTGATGCTTTACAGTCTATTTTTACAACGGGGGCAATAATTTTTGCTGCTGTTATTGCGGTTTTGATTTTCCTGTTCGTCATGGGGAACCCGATCAACTTTGAAGGAGGAAACCCGGAAGGACATCCATTGCCGGGAAACTACCTGGGTATGGTTTATAAAGGCGGATGGGTTGTACCTGTGTTGATTACTATCAACCTGGTATTATTAATCTTCTCGGTCGAACGATGGATTACCCTCGGTCGTGCCAAAGGAAAAGGCCGTATCAATGTATTTGTCAAAAAATTGCAGACCTACCTGAATGACAACCAGATTGATGAAGCTATCGATGCTTGTGATAAGCAGAGAGGTTCTTTAGCCAATGTCATGAGAGCCGGATTGCTGCGATACAAATCCTTGAAGGAGGACCAGACACTGGAAAAAGATCAGAAAATTGTAGCTCTGCAGAAAGAGTTTGAAGAGGCTACCGCCCTTGAGTTGCCAATACTGTCACGCAACCTCGTCATTCTTTCAACAATCGCTACCATCTCCGTGTTGGCCGGTCTGTTTGGTACTGTACTTGGTATGATCCGTGCTTTCGCAGCCCTGGCAACCGCCGGTGCCCCCGATGCCCTGGCACTTGCTACAGGTATTTCTGAGGCCTTGATCAACACCGCTTTTGGTATCCTGGGTTCATTGCTGGCTGTTATCTTCTACAACTACTTTTCCACGAAGATTGACAACTTCACCTATAAAATTGATGAAGCCGGATTCAGCCTGATTCAGACTTTTGCTGCAACAACCAAGTAATACCACTCTGGTTGACATCAGACGTGTTTGTACGTTTTGATCTGTTATTCATCAATTAAAATTGAAGTAAATGCCTAAGATAAAACCCCCAGTCAGTACACCCCGCATTGACATGACACCTATGGTGGACCTCTTTTCGCTGCTGCTGATCTTCTTCGTATTGACCGCCTCGTTCCGCCCGCAGGAAGCTGCCATGATTGATAGCCCCGCCTCTATTTCCGAAAAGCAGGCACCGGATTTCAACCTCATGACAATCTTCATCGATAAGGAAGGAAAGGTGTTTTTCAATGTTGATAACGGGATGGATTCCACCACCAAATTTCGTGAACAAATTCTGCAGAAAATGGCAGAACGATACGAGATGACCTTCACCCCGGATGAATATGATCTGTTCGGTCGCCTGTCAGGATTCGGAATGCCATTGAAAGACCTGAAGGGCTGGATACATGCTGAGAATTCGGAGAAGCGGGAAGAATTTCAGGTTGGGATGCCATTTGACTCGGCCGACAACCAGCTTGGCTACTGGATCCTCTATTCCCGTATCGTGAATCCCCGGGCCGAAGTGGCTATCAAAGGGGATGCCGATGCCAGTTATATGACTGTGAAGGAGATCATGGACATGCTGCAGATAAATAAAATTAATAAGTTTAATCTCGTTACCACCTTTGTTACGGAGGAGATCGGGTTGGAAGACCTGCCTCCTGAAAATTAATGGAATTGAGATTTCATAGATAAAAGCAATTGATATGGCTCAGATACAAACCAAAGACTCGGGAAAGGGAGGCAAAAAGAGAGCGAAGAAGCACTCAAGCGAAATTGACATGACTCCGATGGTCGACCTCATGTGTTTGCTTATTACTTTCTTTATGCTTACCACCGCTTTCGCCAAGCCCAAGGTAATGGTAATAACTATGCCTGAAAAGGATAAGGATCAGACGATAAAAGATCAGCCTAAGATCTCGGCAGAAAGAACCCTGAATATCTTGCTCGCAGGGAATGATGAGGTCTTCTATTACAAGGGCCAGCCCACTCCTGAGAAACCCATGCCGCAGCTGGTGAAAAGTGATTTCAGTAAAGACGGTATTCGGAAATTGTTATTGAACTGGAACCGTGATCTCTTTACCAAAATCACAGAATACCGTGATAAACGGCTAACTGGCGAGATCATCGTGGCTGATTCGACATTTAACAATACGATCAAAGAGATGAAGCTGGATGACAAAAAGGGTCCTATTGTACTGATAAAAGCTGATTCAGCGGCAAAATACAGGGATATCGTGAACATAATTGATGAGATGGCGATTACCAACATTGCAAGTTATGCTATAGTTGATATTGGTCAGGTTGAGGTGATGATGATTGATGCAACAAAAGCCGGGACACCTCTTATCAAATATCCGGTAATAAAAGTTAAATAGGTTTCGTTTCATTTAAAAACCAGAGGACGATGACAGCAAAACACCAACGTGTAGAATCCTTACAGGAAATGGTCTTTAAAAACCGAAACAAGGACTATGGAGCATACATGCTTCGGAAGAAGTATAAAAAATATATGATCGTCTCATTAATCATAGCCGTACTGGTTATGGTCGGAGTGGTTGCCTATCCCATCATCACTGCTGTTGTTACCAAAGGAAGAATTTTGAAGCAAGAGTTGAGTGTTGGAGCAGAGATGATGGATATCCCTCAGGATGAACCTCCTCCACCACCACCACCTCCTCCTCCCCCGGAGGCATTGCAGGAAAAGGTAAAATTTACCGCCCCGGTAGTTGTTGAAGATACAGCTGTTGAATCCGATTTTGGAAAGCAGGATTTACTAGCTGAGAAAGTCAATACTGAGGTACCTTCCGAAGATGTTATGGAATTTGTGGAAGAGAAACCACAGGTGATCGAACAGCCTAAAGAGGCAGAAATCTTTACGGTTGTGGAAGAGAATCCCCAATTCCCGGGTGGAGAAGCAGCCCTGTACAAATTTCTTGGGGAGACGATCAAATACCCGGAGGAAGCAAAAGAACTTGGTATCCAGGGTAGGGTATTTGTAAATTTTGTAATTGAAACCAACGGCTCAGTCTCACATGTAAAAGTTCTTCGCGGAATCGGAGGCGGCTGCGACGAAGAGGCTATCCGGGTTGTGAAAAGCATGCCCAAATGGACTCCCGGAAAGCAACGTGGGATTCCGGTACGTGTATCGTATAACCTGCCAATTAAATTTACATTGCAATAATGTACAGGCGCCCTATGGGGCGCTCATACCATTTAAAGACGGGGCATCCCCCGTCTTTATTAAAGGGGTCGTTGGAATTTTCTGACGACCCTTTTAATTTGGAAAAGTTCCAAACGAATCTTTTACTAATTTTGATCTGTTAAAATACTAACAAATTGACTTATAATGGTCTTATGATTGCTCTTGGACAACAGATTGAGAATAAATTCCTTGTGGCTGTAAATAAGAAAAGCAGCAACAATATCCTGGATTGCTACCAGTGTGGGAAATGTGTATCCACATGTCCGGTAAGCAGTTTCATGGACTTTTCGCCACGTGAGATCATGCAGATGATCAAGCTGGGATTGAAAGAGGAGACCTACATGGCCAACTCCATGTGGTTTTGCCTGACCTGTGCCGCTTGTTCCGGAAGATGTCCGCGTGAAATTGACATACCACGTGTAATGGAGTCGATCCGCCACCTGGCTATCGCGGAGAACATCAACCCTGATGACCCAAGGGTGAAGAATATTCGGAAATTCCACGAGATCTTCCTGGATATGATAAAACGCTACGGCCGCAATTATGAACTTCGTATGATGGCCGAATTTAATATCAGAACCCGGAACCTGTTCAAGGATATACATCTGGCTCCCAAAGCTCTTCTCAAAGGCAAGATCCCTATTGGGAATGAGAAGGTGAAGAGTGCAAAAGCCATCAAGCGCATGTTCGAGATCGCTGAAAAACTGGAAAAGACCCAATAATCCAAACCATGACAAAACTGACCTATTTCCCGGGTTGTTCTGCACACGGGACCAGCGAAGAGTTCGACAGCACCCTGAAGCTTGTGATGAAGTCGTTGGATGTGGAGATGGAAGAACTGCCCGACTGGAACTGCTGCGGCGCTACATCCGCCCATGTGATGACCGAGAACCTCGCTCTTGCGCTTCCTTTAAGGAACCTGGTTCTGGCTGAGAAGCTTTCGAATAAAACAATGGGAATCGCTTGTGCATCCTGCTACTCCCGAATGAAAAGTACCAAGGTAGAGATGGATAACCATCCCGAACTTGCCAAACGAATCAACTCAACTATCATTGAAGAGGGCGAATACCAGGGTAGTGTTGACGTAAAATCGATGCTTCAGTTTTTCTACGAGGATTTCGGGACTGAGGCCATCGCCGAAAAGGTCACTTATCCTTTGCAAGGACTGAAGATAGCCTGCTATTACGGATGCCTGCTAACACGTCCTAAAGCAATCACACAGTTTGATTCGCCCGAGTATCCTATGTCTATGGATAACATCGTTGAGTCACTTGGCGCTACAGCTACCCCTTTTGATTTCAAGACCGAATGCTGCGGTGCCTCCTTCTCCATTAGCGACACGGAGATCGTTCTTTCACTCAGTGGAACAATCCTGGAAATGGCGAAGGAAAGCGGTGCCCATTTAATTGCCGTGGCCTGTCCGCTTTGTCAGTCGAACCTTGACATGCGCCAACCCGATATCGAGAAGAAAAACGGAACGAAATACGATATGCCAGTGATGTATATCACCCAACTGATGGCTCTTGCCTTTGGCTACCCGGTGCAAGATCTGAAACCATCCAAACACATTGTCCCGATTGAGCAGGCTCTCTCCCATATCGGGGAGGAGATCGAAACTCCCGAAGTAAAGAAAAAACCCAAAAAAGCTGTTCAAGCAGAAAGTGAGGTAGAATAATGGCTCGTGTAGGTGTTTTTGTATGTTTTTGTGGCGCTAACATCGCTGATTTTGTGGATGTTCCTGCAGTAGTGGAAGAGGCAAAGAAGATCAAAGAGGTCAAATATGCCATTGACTACAAGTACATGTGCTCTGATCCCGGACAAGGGATGATACGGGATGCCATTGTAGCGCACCGGCTTACATCGATTGTCGTTGCCGCCTGTTCCCCCCGGATGCATGAGAAGACCTTCAGGAAAGCTCTCTCTGATGCCGGAATGAATCCCTATTTACTCGAAGTGGCCAATATCCGGGAACACTCTTCCTGGGTTCATCAGAAAGATAAAAAAGCTGCCACTGAAAAATCAAGCGACCTGATCAGGATGGCGGTGGCTAAATCGATGGCAAACGAACAGCTGCATGAAATCTCGGTACCTGTAACCAAAAGAGCGCTTGTTATCGGAGGTGGGATTGCAGGCATCCAGGCAGCACTGGATATCGCTGATGCCCGGATTCCGGTTGTGCTGGTGGAGAAAAGTCCGTCCATTGGTGGAAAAATGGCCCAGCTGGACGAAACATTCCCTACCCTTGACTGCTCCCAGTGCATCCTTACACCAAAAATGGTGGATGTGGCCAGCCACCCCTATATTGAACTGCTTCCTTACTCTGAAGTACTGGAACTGGATGGATATGTGGGAAACTATAAGGTGAAGATCAAACGGAAAGCCTCTTATGTAAATTTCGATACATGCACAGGATGTGGCGCATGCTGGCAGAAGTGCCCCGTGAAGGTCCCAAACGAATTCAATATGGGCATAGATAAGCGGAAAGCGATCTATAGCCCGTTTCCACAGGCCGTTCCCAACAAACCTGTTATTGATGCTGAGCATTGCACCATGTTGATTAAAGGCAAATGCGGCATCTGCGCCAAAGTTTGCGAAAAAGGATCAATCGATTATACCATGCAGGATGAGATCATCGAACGGGAGATCGGGGCTGTGGTAGTTGCTACCGGCTACGACCTGTGGGATCCGAAACCTTACGAAGAGTACGGCGTTGGCCGGTATAAGGATATTATCACCTCCCTGGAGTTTGAACGGATGGTCTCTGCCAGTGGCCCTACAGGCGGGGTTCCGGTTCGACCCTCCGATGGAAAAATCCCCAAATCGGTTGTCTTCATAAAATGTGTAGGCTCAAGGGACGAGGCCAAAGGGATCGAGTATTGTTCCAAGATCTGCTGCATGTACACGGCCAAGCATGCCATGCTGCTGCACCATAAAGTTCATGATTCACATGCCTATATCTTCTACATGGACATCCGGGCAGCCGGAAAAGGCTATGAGGAGTTTGTTAAACGCGCCCAGGTGGAAACGGCTGCCACCTACCTTCGGGGAAGGGTTTCCAAGATCTACAAGAAGGGCGACAAGCTGATGGTACGGGGAGAAGATGCCCAGATCGGTCAGGTTGTTGAAGTGGAGGCCGACCTGGTTGTGCTGGCCACTGCCGTTTATCCATACAAAGATAATTCCGACCTGGCCAGGTTGCTGGGAATCTCATACGACAAATACGGGTTCCTCTCAGAAGCCCATCCGAAACTACGCCCGGTGGAGACAGCCAAAGCCGGCATCTTCCTTGCCGGCTGTACCCAGGCTCCGAAAGATATCCCCGAAACTGTAGCGCAGGCTTCGGCCACAGCTGCCAAGGTTTGTGGACTCTTTGCAGGAGACACTATGTTAAAGGATCCTATGGTTTCCACTGTCAACACCGATTATTGTACCGGTTGTCAGAACTGTGTCACGGTATGTCCTTATCAGGCAATTATTACTGAAGAGATTCCACTGGGCCATGGTTCGAAGGAGATCAGAACAGTGGCGAAGATCAATGAAGGGGTTTGTCAGGGTTGCGGATCATGTGTGGCAATCTGTCGCAGTATGGCAATCGACCTGGCTGGATTCACCGATATGCAAATCATTAACGAGATAGTATCTATCTGATGGAAGCAGAAGTAAAAGAGAAAATTGTAAGCATTGAGAAACCTCATGTGGAGGCTCCGCCCGACTGGCAGCCGGTGATCATGGGAATTCTGTGCAACTGGTGTTCCTATGCAGGTTCCGACCTGACCGGGACAAGCCGACTTCAATATCCACCGAACATCCGGATCATACGGGTTCCCTGTTCCAGCCGCGTGGATCCGTGGTTCATCATCAAATCTCTGCAAACATCGGCTGATGGTGTGCTCATATCTGGCTGTCATCCGGGCGATTGCCATTATATCTCCGGAAATTATTATGCCCGAAGACGATTCCTGGTAACGAAGAGACTACTGAACTTTGTGGGATTCCATGAAGATCGCATCCAGTTCTCCTGGGTATCGGCTGCAGAGGGACCGAAGTTTGCCAAAGTGGTAACTAAGGTTACAGAGGATATCAAGAAGCTTGGACCACTTCATCTTTACAAAAAGGAAAATATATCGCAAACATGAACTATACAAAGCAAATTCAGGATATTGCGGGCAGGTTGTTCTCTGAAGAGAAGATCGATGTGTTCATAGGTTACCGCAATACGGGCTTTGACGAGAACCAGGTGCCTGTGCTGATCAATCAATACAAAGATGTTGATCAGCTGCTCTTCACCGACAAATCGGTTTTTAATCTCGCCAACTACCTTAAGTATGAGCATACCAGGAACAAACGGGTTGGACTGGTAGTTAAAGGTTGCGACAGCCGTGCCCTGAACCTGATGCTCACCGAAAACCAGGTAAAACGAGAGAAGCTCTTTATTGTCGGAATCGCCTGTGAAGGCGTTGTGGATGAAACGGGCGGGAAGGCACAGAACTGTGTTGAATGTGTGATGCCCGATGCAGTGGTCTTTGACGAGATGCTTGGCACACCATCCGGGAAACGGGATTATCAGGAGAATTCAGACATCCGGGCACTGGATGGAAAAAGCCTGACCGGGCGGCAGGAGTATTTTGAAGAGGTGTTTGAAAACTGTATCCGCTGCAATGCTTGCCGTCACTCCTGTCCACTCTGTTACTGTTCCAACTGTTGTATCGACCAGGAGACAGCTACTCTTTATCACGGAGCCAATACCACTTCAAGTGCGTTTCATGCCTTGATGACATGGTCGTTACACCTGGCCGGACGATGTGTGGATTGCCGGAATTGTGAAAAAGCCTGTCCGAGTCACTTACCGTTGCACCTGCTGCATAAACAGAACGAAAAGGTGATCTATGAGAACTTTCAGGAGCACCTGGCCGGAATGATCCAGGATGACCGGGGAGCGTTCTACAAATACAGTCTGAGTGACCCTGACGATTTTATCATGTAACCTTTTCTGAACGATGAACCTGACAACATATAGTACTGATCCGGCCGGTCTTCAGGCATTTTATGAGGCGATCATCAGCGCTCATGATACCTATGCCCCGGTGGAAAAATTCGGTAAATTTGATTTTACCAGGGTAGACTCCCTTTCCACATGTAATACCGATTCACCGATCCCAAAGACAATGAGTGTGAAACCACTCTTCTTCCCCAAATCTGCCAAGGTGATGAAATACAAGGCTACAAGTGAGGGGACTGAACTCACGGATACGGAAGAGGATCCTCTTGCAGGGAAGCGGGTTGTCCTTGGTGTCAGGCATTGCGATGCCCGTAGCCTCCAGGTTCTGGATGCAGTTTACAAATGGGACTATGTGGATACTGATTACGGGAAACGCAGAGAGAATACCATCCTCATCTCAACACGCTGCAACGAAGCTTCCACACACTGCTTCTGCACCTCCCTCGACTACGATGTAGAGCAGTTGGATGCCTTCGATGTGGCTGTTATCAATGGATTGGATGAGAAGGTTTACCTGCAGGCCCGGACAGAAAAAGGAGAAACCTTCCTGAAAGAGAATGCAACAGGGCTTGCTGTAGCCAATGGATCGGCCCAGGAGGAGATGAAGAAACAGTTTGAGAAGTTTGCAAGCTCTTTCCGACTAAAGATGGACTACACGGAGATAAACGAAAAAATGCAGGGACAGTTTGACTCCCCTGAATTTGAAGATGTATCTTCCAACTGCGTCAGTTGCAATACCTGTGCATTTGTTTGCCCCACCTGTCACTGTTTTAAAATTTCCGACGAGAAGCTCCGTGATGAAGGAGTCAGGTACAAAAGCTATGACTCCTGTAACAATGTCTATTTTACCCTGATGGCCGGCGGCCATAACCCCAGGCCGGTGAAATACCGCCGCTGGCGTCAACGGGCCATGCACAAGTTTGTCTATTATAAGGAGCGGTTTGGAGTAAACCTGTGTATTGGTTGTGGGAAGTGTACAACCTCCTGCCCGGTAAACATAAGCATATTTGAGGTAGTCAACAAAGTAGCAAAATGACCCCACCCCAAACCCCTCCCCTTCAAGGGGAGGGGCAGGGGAGGGGTAAACCAAAACATATATGGAACAACTTTTAGTCCCCATGATCTGTACGGTCGAAAAGATCATCCAGGAGACCCCGGATGTAAGGACTTACCGGTTAAAATTCAGGGATGAATCATTGGCAGAAAAATTCGACTGGTTTCCGGGCCAATTTGTAGAATTCTCATTGCTCGGTAGTGGGGAGTGTACGTTTTGCATTGCTTCCTCGGCCACAAGGAAAGGCACCTTCGACTGTTCTATAAAACGTGCAGGAATTGTTACCGCCGACATCCACAGAGATCTGGATGAAGGAGATGTTGTTGGTATTCGCGGGCCCTACGGAAACTGGTTCCCATTGGAAGACCTGAAAGGGAAAAACCTTCTTTTTGTCGGAGGCGGCATCGGCTTAGCTCCCTTGCGTTCACTCATCCAGTATGCGATTGATAACCGCAACGATTACGCCGATTTTACCATTCTTTACGGAGCCCGTACATCGGCAGATTTATGCTACAAAGAGGAGATTGACGAGTGGAAGAACAACAAATCATTAAAGGTGATCCTTACGATCGACAAACCTGAAGATACCTGGAAAGAGAATGTAGGGGTTGTGCCTAAAATTCTGGAAGAGGTTGTGAATCCAATAGTTGAGAATACAAAGGTAATCACATGCGGACCACCAATCATGATCAAATATACACTCATGTCGCTCGACAAGCTCGGCTTTGACCCCAAAGATGTTGTCACAACACTGGAGATGAAAATGCAGTGTGGGCTCGGCAAATGCGGAAGGTGTAATATCGGAAGTACATACGTTTGCAAAGATGGTCCGGTGTTTACGTATGAAGATTTGAGTAAATTACCCGATGAATTTTAGAGTTTCTAGATGAATACTAGTATTTTTATGGGATTAAAATCTTATTGTCATGGATAATGAGACTAAAGGAGGCTGGGGTGTTGTTGCTCCGATCATCATCGTTGTGATTCTTTTTTGCCTCTTTGTTATGTCAATGACTATTGGCTAAGCGACCCGTAAATCTCTCTTTAACCAGGGATTCAATCTTTCCTGCAAAGGTATTGTCGATTGGAAATACTGTGATCTCGAACAGATAGCTCTCTTCTGAATGAGAGGTCAGCGTGATCACCGGCATACGGTTTACCGATACCCATGGTGTGGCGAGAATGGTTGATTTAATCTGATCGGTAATCTCATTTAACTCTACCGGTCCGAGACAATCAAGTGTGAAGGTATACCCTTTACTTTGCCCTGTTCGGTCACTTTTTATATTAACTGCATCGGCCAGTTTTGCATAAGGGATAAAAATGGTCTGGTTATCAAGTGTCTCCATTTCCAGAGAATAATTATTGAACGTTTTAATGATTCCCTTGATCTCACCCACATGAAGCTGGTCCCCCACTTTGAGGCGGGTTGTACTTCTGAATATCACCCCGGCAATTACGTCTTTAACCCAGAAGCGGGAGATCCAAAAGAGAACCATCAGCAATATGGCTAAGACTACAAATGCATATAACTCGTTGGTTTTCGAAAAGATAATTACAAACCAGGAGAGGAAAATCAACCAGAAGATCAATTCCACCACCGGAAATACTTTTATTGACTTATGCCGGAGTTTCTCTTTGTAAAGGGGGATAGGCAAGAGAAACCTGATGAGGCGGATTACCAGAAAAAGTGCCATACCCCATCCGACGAATCGCAGGAAGAGATGAGCAGGATCAGGGCCGGTTAATTCCATAGTTGTAATTCCTCGTATGATTAATTACTGAATGACATGTTTCAGATGAATATAGAGATACCTGTCAAGTTCAAAAATATGACCAGCTCGCTCGGTGATCAATCCAGCCCGCTTCAGAAAGAGAAGCTGTTTCTCAACCTCATTTACAGGATCCAATGTTAACCGTTGAAGTTTGTGAAGATCAAGTCGTTTATGAAGCAGAAACTGAATCAGGTAGAGCCGGACCGTCGGGCTTAATCGTTCGAGGATCGAATGTTCAGGTAATTGTGGCTGCCTGATGAAGAGGGTGTCATCCTGGAAATCGGTGATGTTTGAGACCCATGCAAGCAAAGTAGCTCCGATATTTCCGCGTGTGTAAGAAAAGTATCTGGCGAAAAGTTTTGCCTGTGCTGTGCGGGATAGCCTGATATTCCCTTTATCGGATCTCCGGATATCAAGACCACTCGATTGATGCCGAAACATCACCACCTCCTGAATGGCAAGCGTATTGAATGGTTGAAGGTCAACAACGGTAAGAAGACAGGATTCTATATCAGACACCTGGTTGATGATGCGGTAACTGGATTCAGAGGCTGTCAGGAGAAAAAGGCACTTATGACCATATCTCCGGATCAGGTCTACGATTAGTTTTAAAACTGTTGCTCCGGTGGGTGATTTTTCCCACCAGAGTTCAAGATCATCAATAACTACAAGTGAGTTCTCTCCCAGAGCATTAAAAATCTGATCGGTTGTTCCGTCAATCCCTGTGCTCTCCTGAAGCATTTTCCAGAAAACTTCCGGATCGCAGGAGCCAGCCGGAGGGGAGCTGATCGCATAGACTTGTTTACCCTGGAACAGGTTTGAAGAGATATAACTGAGGAAGAATGTTTTGCCGGAATTTCGATCACCCCGTATCAGGATTCCTCCGGAAAATCCCTTTTTGAACCGTGATATAGCCTGTTGTATCTGGACAATCTCTTTCTGCCGATTTACCCAGAACACAGATTTGAAATTATATTTCTGAAGGAAAAGTTGCCGGTAGTAAAAAGGTAACCTGTTAAGCAACTCCTCCTGCGGCTTAACACGTTCGTGTAGTGTAAGAAGCGAATCCACCAGCGATTTCTGCCTTCCGTCTCCCGCACTGATTTTTTTTGCAAAGAGAAGGGCATCACTCTGTCTGTACCAGATCGCTGTGCTCATTTTATGAATGCGCTTCCTGGCCCCACGAAGTGAGTCCTTCATCAGATTTAACCTGTCGCGGGCATCTCGTTTTTTAATATATTGTTTATAGGTATCCGGGGTATGGAGAAGACGACCGACAGTCAGTTCGCCAACAGTGGTGCTTACCTTCTGTTCAAAATCTACCTTTTGATGGTCAAGATCGGTCTGGATCTTTTTAAGTTCCTCTTGCACAACCGCCATCTGTTCTGTTACAAAGTCAGAAAACCGTTCACCGCCACCAGAGAACCTTCCCGGAGAATCATCTTCCTGTAAGACAATCGCAAGAGTACTTTTTGACTCCGTATTCATGTTACCGATACTGACCAGCCTCAGGGCATTTTTAATTTTCCAGGCTGATTGATAGATTGTTCCCGGGAATGTCCCCCTGATATGGTTTAACCCTTCAAAGAGATTACGTTGGACATGATAATCCACCAATTGGTAAGTAGAGAGGTTCAGAGGTTTCAGATCTCCACTGATTAGTTCACCTGGTTCTTTTATACTGTCGGGAACAAGCAGTTCAGTTTTTTCCGGCAGTTTATTCACCAGGGCTTTGATCCCGATCAGCGATTTGTCAATGATCCTGTCGAGGGTTAGTTGAAAATCTGTTTTGTCGTCCCACAGAATATCTGATTCATCCAGGTTGAACTGGCAGGCGGGATCTGCCTGGAGCTCATTCAGGTAATATTTTAACCTTACGTTCAAATTCTCAGAACGTTGAATAATCTGGGAGTAGGTTAGTTGTTTGATTTCATCCTGGACACGATCCAGGATTTTTTTCAGGCGAAAGACAAAGAGTCTGAGCCTGATTTCCAGTTTTATCCCGTTGTATAGAAGGATTCTGTTCCCGGCCCATAAATCAGGAATCAGTGTGATCTTATGAAGCAGGTGTTTGGTAGCTGTCTTTTTATCTTCCGCAGCATTTTGGTTTGGGGACCCTGAATCAATGAGATTACTCAGGTCAACAAACAGGAGTGAAATATTTTCAACCAGTATGCCTGACAATACGTTGTCAGCTTCCTGGTTGAGTTTTTTCAAATTTCTGATTGCTTCCCGTATCTCTTTTTTTGCAGCATTCAGTCTCGCTTTATCTTCCTCCGGATACTGTGAAAGATCGAAAAAGAGCTGGGTTGCCTGCAGCAGGCTTCTGAACCCGGTAACGGTTGCTGTATTTATCTGCCCGAGCTTAACCAAAGAGCCATCGAGGATCTGGTATACTCCTTCAGGGAGAACGTTCCTGATCATCCGTTGAAACCGGACGGTATAGGAGATTCCATCGCTGATTTTTTTTTCAGAGTGGATGAATCGGGTGATCCTTTTGAAGTTTCTGGCAGCAAGTGTATCAGAATTGTGAATCTCCAGATGGCGGGGAAAGAGCCTTATTTTAATTGTGGCTGGGGATTTGTCCACTGATTCCTGAATACCGGAGATCAGAAATTTCATCCCCTTGTCAAGTCCTTCGCGTTGCTGGGTGAGGATACTCTTTTGCAATTCTTCAACAATTTTCTCAGTTAGAACAAGTTGATTTGTTTTAATAGAAGCTAACTGCCGGGCTCGTTTAGTCTCAGGCAGTCGTCGGAAAGGCTCTGATTCAATTAATTGTACTGACTCCAGGATGTTGTTTTCCAGGGCAACAACTTTGTTTACATTGTACCGGAAAGCTGGTTGAACGAAATCCTTAAAGAACCCGGACAGGAGATCTAAACAGGATGTGTATAACTTCTTGAGTTCCTCAGGAACTCCTTCAGGGAGAGAGGATTCAGGAGAGTTTATTGGCTTCTTTGATAGTTTATATTGCCCGGGTCGATCGGGAATATATTTGTACTGATGTTTGTCAATTTCCAGGCTAAGCTGTTTAAATGCAGATGATGCCTTGATGAGAAGGACAGTGCCGATCTGATGCAGCAGGATGTTGATGGTTTCAATATACTCTGCTTCATTTCCCTTTTCTATTGCGGGGATGCCGGTGATAACAAGGTCGGTGGTCCGGGATTCGGCCTGTACAATTTCGTAAAAAGGCCGTTGTTTGATATGATTGTCGATCACCTTTACTGTCGCATTGATTCGGAGTGTCTCAAGCAGCTCTTCAGCTTCAGTATAGATATGATCCTGTTGCTCCGTAAGTGAGCTAACAATAATCAGGCGAATTGTGGCTCCATTCCAATGATCCGAAGAAAGTAACAGCCTTGTAAGGGCAATGGCAAGATTTCCCTGGTTACTGACATCTTTCCACCAGATGTCAATTGTTTTGTATTCGCCAAAACCAGTCCGTTTGTCCCAATCGAGAAGCAAAACATTGAGGTCAAGTTCATAGAGGGTTTTCAGCATTTCCGCAAACCGTTCCGGCTGCTGCGTCTCCCTGGCCCAACCCATCATCACGGTGTTGGGTTCAAATCCCGAGAAACCATAAACGCCTGCAATGGATTCTATTCCGTCGTACAAATCCCTGACTGTTTTTCGCTGGGTAAACATGCCGGGAACCTCCTCCTCAGATGTTGCATCCCCATCAGTTCGTGTGACAAGAATTTGGGCATCTTTATTTACCCTCAGGTCGAAATTGGAGAGCACCCCATGCTTTCCCACCAGCGATCGTCCAAACTCAATCAGGTGTGGCCGTTTTTCAGTTCCACCACTGAACAGGATGATATTGGGCTGCCAGTTTCGTTGTTCCAGCGGCCGTTTCCGCATCCGGTGCAGAGCACTCCGCACCAGGGATGAGTAAACACTTTGCCAAACATCTCCTGAGTCAGTTTGCTGTTGTCTCCTTTTCAGAAAATAGTAGAGGAGTCCCATAATGATGAATGCAGCGAACATTGACATCATATCCAGCTTGAACATTACTCCAAACGCAGCGATGAAGCCAATCAAGCCGAAATAACGGTTTACCCGGAAGGAGGGGCGGAAATCGGTGCTGGCCCAGTTCTCAAGGAAAAAGGCGATGTTGATGAAGCCATAGGAGGCCAGGTAAAACATTGTCACGATACCGGCGATCACATCCAGTTCCCCGATCAGGATACCAGCTTCAGCGATAAGAAAAATGACCAGCAGGGCATTACGGGGTTCATTGGATGCTCCATAACCCCGGGCAAAAATTTTCGGGGTGATCCTGTCGGCAGAGGTTGCCTGCAGAATCCTGGGCCCTCCAAGAATACCGCCCAGAGCCGATGAGAGGGTAGCTCCCCAGATTCCGGCAATCACAAAGGGGGCAAACCAGGCAATCTTCATCAGGAAGTTGTAGTCGGTCAGGAGCAACTCCCGGTCGACAAACAGGGCAAACGCAACTGCCAGCCCAATATAGATTATAAGCCCTACGGCTATAGCTGCAAGTGTTCCTCGGGGGATTGCCGACTTTGGATCTTTCAGGTCGCCCGACATAGCCACTCCTGCTGTAAACCCAGTGACTGCCGGGAAAAAGATGGCAAATACGATCTCAGGGGAGACTCCATCCCGGAAATAGGAGAGACTTACTGTTGATGATGAAAAATCCTCTTTGACAAAAAACCCGACTATGATGGAGATAAGCGATAATCCGATTGCACCCATAATGTAATACTGGGTTTTGATGGCTACCGAGGTACTTATTAAAGCGAGAATTACCAGAAGCAGGATGGCGACTGTGCCCACGATCCTGAATCCCATCACATTTTGTTCCAATCCGGTGAAGTTCCTGATGGCATCGATGGCTAGGAAGCTTTCAGCAAAACCGATTAGATAAAGGGATATACTGAGGGCTGTACCAATGAAGAGTGTGATCCCGATCGCTCCACCTATAGGTAAACCCAAACTGCGTGAGAGGATATAATAAATCCCACCGGCTTTGATCTTTTTATCTGTGGCAATTGAAGAGATACTCAAGCCGGTGGAGATGGAGATCACATGGGCCAGCACGATGATAATGAGGGCGCTGATCAATCCTGCCTGGCCAACAACCCACCCCAGACGCATGTACATGATCACACCGAGAATAGTCAGCAAAGAGGGGGTAAAGACACCTGCAAATGCACCAAATTTTTTGGCTTTTTCGACCATAAAAATTTTTTCCGCGGGTAAAACGGGAGTTAAAGGTACGGAATATTTAACATTAACCCCTAAATCCCCAGCTCGCCCCCAAACCCCCTAAAGGGGGCTTACTCTGCTCCGCAGTCATATCCTCCCAAAGGGAGGAGCAAGTCCCCTTTAGGGGATTTAGGGGTAGAGTCATTTATTCTTCCAGGCATCAACATACTCCGAAACGATCTCTTTGATCCCTTGGGCGATAGCCGTATAGGCTGTATCATCGAGATTGGCCAGGGAGACCCGGATTGACCATTGAGGACCGTCGAAGCCACCTCCATTCAGTAAAACAATGGATTCAAGTTCCGCAAGCCGGAAAACGACATCCACCGGTTCGAAATTCTTAACTAGAAAATCAGCGAACTCTTTTCCATGAGTTTTCTCTGCCCATAACATGATATCCAGCTCGGCATAATACCCGGCCCGGTCTGGGTTTGGTTTCAGCTTGAATCCCATCCCTTCGAAAAGGAGTGTCAGCCTTTTGTGAATGATGTCGCAGGTGAGCTGTTTGTAAGCGTTATTCTTGTCGAAGAGAGCAAAGGCAGCAAATAGCGTCATCTGGATCTGCTGGGGCAGTGAGAGACCTGCCGTATGGTTGAGTGCCACCATCCGGCTGTCGGCTACCATCCGGTCGATGAATTTCAACTTGTCGGGATGCAGATGGATGGAGTGATACCGTTTGAAGAGAACCTTTTTTTTGGCCTCTGGAAGCTCTTCTATCATCCGGTCATAAATATTCTTTTCATGCAGGGCAATCACACCCAACCGCCATCCGGTGCAACCGAAATACTTGGAAAATGAGTAGACCCCGAGTGTGTTATGCGGGATTTCGGCCATCAGGGAACGGAAACCGTTGACGAAGGTACCATATACATCATCCGTGATGAACATCAGGTTGGGGTTATCCTTTTTGATGATGTCGATGATCTTCTTCCGTTCGCGGGGGCTGAGGGCAACAGAAGGAGGGTTGCTGGGGTTGACAAGGTATGCAATTTTAATCTCCGGATCTTTCAGCTTATCCAGCTCCTCATCAGGATACTCCCAGTTGTGCATTCCGTCGACATTTTTCCCGGTTGCGTTTATATGGATCACCTTGAAGTTGAAGCGGTCGAGCTCCGGGATTTCGATGTAGGGGGTGAATATCGGGATAAACAGTGCCACTTTATCGCCGCGTTTAATCAGGAAATTCTGCATCAGAGAGTCGAAGATATAACACATGGCTGCCGTTCCCCCTTCTGTAGCAAAAAGATCGTACTTTCCTTTGGGTGGACGATTGGCGCACATCTCTTGCACAAGGTAGTCCTGGACAATCGCCTCAGGAATTTTCAGCATGCGGTCAGGCACCGGGTACTGATCGCCGATCACCCCTTCGGCCAGTTCATGAACGAAGGCATCGGGATTGAACTGGTGGTTTTTCAAGCCATAGCTGTAAAGCTCTTTAAGAAGGTTGATGCCGGGTTTTTCTTTATTTTTCCTAAGGAAAACATGAAACCGTTTAGCAATCCCCTCCTGCCTGGGAATGCCGGCAAGTCCCTGTTTGTAGTTCATCGCATGCCGGCACTCCTCCATCCCGAATTGCCCAAGTGTAAACAGAGCCTCCCTGGGTGTGGTTGCGATCCAGTTGGGGTTTCCCCGACCGGCATTCAATGTGGCATGTGTGGTTTTGTTAGTGTGATGGTTTGCCAGGTTGATCAATGTGTTCTTGATCTCGAAGGGACTCATCTGTTCGAGCTTCTTTTCAGCTGCCCTGGTTGTTTTAATTTTTGGAATTCTTGAAGCCATAACAGAGGATTTTTAATTCATCAGAAAAACGATTATTATACCGCAAATGATCAATAGCGTGTTTCCAACGGCATAGGTCACGGTATATCCTAACGTTGGTAGCGGGCTTTCCAGCGAATCCTGAACTGCAGGCAGAGCTGCAGTGGTCGTCCGGGCTCCGCAACAGCAGCCAAGGCCAATTGCCACATCGAATTTAAACACGTACCGGGCCAGGATGATCCCAATCAGCAGGGGGACCAGGGAGGCTATCGCACCGATCACAAAAAGCATGACTCCAACCTGCTGAAACCCGGAAACGAAGCTGGGTCCGGCTGATATCCCTACCACAGCAATGAAGGCAGTTAATCCCAGGTTGGTCATGATCCAGAGGGCAGGCTGAGGTATTTGTGCAACCGAGGGATGTTTGGAACGCAGCCATCCGAAGAAAAGGCCTGCGATCAGTGCACCTCCGCTGGTACTCAGGCTGAGGCTGACTTTACCAATATGGAATGCCAGAACGCCAACCAATCCTCCTAGAAGAATCCCCAGGCCGACCGAAATCAGATCGGTGGTATTGGTCATGAGATCAGGGATTCCGAGCAGCTTTACTGCCTCTTTTACATCTTTCTGCGGGCCGATAATTGTAAGTATATCTCCTTTATGCAAAACAGTTGCAGGCATCATTGGGATTTCTGTTCCTACCCTGGAAATTTTTTGCAGCGAGACCCTGAGATCCACGTACTGGTGACTCAACTCACGGATTGTCATACCGTTCGCTTTCTTGTTGGTCAGCAAAACCTTTACTGACTCAACTTCGAAATTCAACAGTTGTGAATCGAAAATTTCTTTCCCGATAATCTTCTCTTCCGTGATTATACCAACACCTTTTCCCTGGATGACGACATCATCATGAGCTTGAAATTTATAGTCAGGAGTGGCTTCAAAGATTTCATGGGTACCTTTTTTACGGATCCGTTCAACATAGATCCTGTACCCATCGTCGATGAATTTCTTTTGTACCTCCCGGACTGTTTTTCCCACGAAAAAGGAATCGGAATTGATGTTAAAGCCACGAAATACGATTCCGGAGAAAGTTGAAATCAGGCTTAGATCATCTGACCCAACTCCTAATTTAGCTGCAAGGTCAATACACTGCTGGCGTGCCTTCTTCAGACCACCCCAGAATAGGGGGCCAACCTGGGCAAGAAAAAAGGCAGATCCAATGGTCCCGAAGAGATAAGTGACTGCATAACAGACCGGAATGGCATTAACCATACTTTTCTTTAGTTCCGGATCCATTGTCAGTGAGTTGATCGTATCTCCGCCAACACCAATTACAGCTGAAATGGTTTGGGCACCAGCAAATAAACCGGCAGTTTGTCCGGCATTATACCCCATCATTTTTGCAAGTAACCAGGTGGAAACCAGGGCCACTACAGAAATGATAACGGTGAAGAGCACCTGGGGAAGCCCCGATTTTTTCATACTGTTAAAGAACTGAGGCCCGACACTGTACCCCACGGAAAAGAGAAAAATGAGGAAGAAGATCTGCTTCACGTCGTTGGAGATATCAATCTTCATTTGCCCAACGATGACACCTACCAGCAAAACACTGGTGACGTTACCAAGGGAGAAGGTTTTGTATTTGAAACGACCGATGAAAAATCCGGCTGCAATGGTAAGAAAAACAGCAAGCTCCGGATGTTCTCGGAATGTTGTCAGGAACCAGTTCATAGTGATGATATTTAATTTGACATCCGAATGTAAAGAAAATATTCAATTTACATGAAACCCTGATCCCTGATCCCTAATCGCTAATCACTGATTACATAAAGGTTTGGATCTCGGCAGCGTGTTCTTTCTCCTCTTCAATGATCTGGCGGATGAGTTGTTTGGCATCACTTTGGGTGCGTTTTTCCAACTCGGTGAAAAAGGTAACGCTGTCGTTCTCGAACTTGAGAGCGATTTCCAGAGCTTCCAGCGGGGTGCTTACAGTTTTTGCCAGTGCGGCACCGGCACCGGCCTTCCCGAAAATATGCTGGTCGGCCAGGTAGTTGATATAATCAGATACTTCATCTGAATTGAACTCAAAATTCTCAGCTTCAAATTTTTTTGCCAGTTTCTGGAAGATGGCAATATGGATCAACTCTTTATCGGCCAGGTCAAGGAGTAATCCTTTGATGTCGTTGTTTTGTTTAATGGCCTTGGCAGCTGCCGTGTAAAATTCATTGCCGTTCTCTTCAATTCTGACTGCAATTTCGATAATCTCTTGACCGGAGTAATACATAGGTTGGTTCTTTCTTACAAATGTAACAAATATTGATCTATATAAAACCGTGTTGTGTAAAAATTCACATTCGGTACAACAAAAAATGAAAAACCACTACATTTGCACTTCATTTAAGAGAAACCAACTGTTTACAAAAATTATTCCCATGAAAAAAGTATTTCTGATTTTTGCATTATTTCTGAGTGTGATGATCACAATGTCACAGTCGGTTCAACGCTCCTATGTTGTCCTTGAGATCGGAACCGGCACCTGGTGTACCTATTGTCCGGGAGCTGCTAATGGAGCACATGACCTGCTCGCAAATGGTCAACAGGTAGCCGTAATCGAAAACCACAATGGCGATGCATTTACCAACAATGCATCCAACGCCAGGAACAGCTATTATGGAATCAGTGGCTATCCGACCGCCTTCTTTGATGGCACGGGATCGCTTGTTGGTGGAGCTGGCTGTCCTAATGGGAATGTTTACACCTCCTATCTTGGGCTCTACAATGCTGCCTATCCGGTACTTTCACCACTTACGATTGATATTTCCGGAACAAATACAGGAGACACATACAACATTACGTTGTCGATTCACAAGCTGAACACAATTTCAGCCTCAGACCTGAAAGTACATCTGGTCCTTACAGAAAGCAACATCGCAACAGCTCCCTGGCCCGGGGCAGGTTGTATGAATGAAGTTGATCATGTAATGCGGACCATGGTTCCTGATGAGAATGGAACACCCCTCAGCTTTGCAACGGGGGATTTTCAGTTTATCAATCTCACTTTTCAGAAAGAGAGCTCCTGGGTTGCCGGCGAATGTGAACTCGTTGCTTTTGTTCAGGCCAATGGGAGCAAGACAATCTACAACTGCATGAAGGTGGATCTGAATGCATTACCTCTTCCTATGTCAGTCGACTTCACCGGATCTCCTACTACCGGCTGTGCACCCGTCACAACAAACTTCTCCGGAATAGCCAGCGGCGCGACTAACTGGTTATGGAGTTTCCCAGGCGGAAATCCATCTTCGGCTACCACCCAGAACCCATCGGTGAATTACACTACTACCGGCGTCAACGATGTGACCCTAACTGCCTGGAATGCCACAACAGGCAGAGGTAACATAGAAATAAAAACGAATTTTATCGATGTCACCGCTGCACCCGTTGCGCCCGGGATACCACAGGGAAACGCAGGTATGTGCACCAATCCACCAAATATGACCTATAGCACTTCCGGCTCTGCTGGTGCCACCAGCTACACATGGGAACTTACTCCGGCATCAGCAGGTGTGATCACTCCTGCATTTACATCCTGCACTGTTAACTTCGACGATGTCTGGACCGGAACAGCCCAGCTGAAGGTGAAAGCCACCAATAGCTGCGGAGACGGCCCCTGGTCGGCGCCGCTTTCGATTACCGTAAGTGAGCAACCAACAATACCAGCAACCCCCACAGGGACAGAGCAACTATGTATGAATGCTCCTAATACCGACTACACAACAACAGGAGGTATCCCGTCCACCTCCTATTCATGGGAGCTGCTTCCCTATGAAGCCGGTGCCATCTATCCCAACGGATCAACCTGTACTGTTGACTGGGTAAATTCCTTCGTTGGAGCTACAACACTGCGTGTGAAAGCTTTAAACGGAAGTTGTGAAAGTGAGTGGTCAGGCTACCTGAACATCACCATCAATGAAGGCCCCACTGCTTTTACGGTAACTGGTGGTGGTGCCTATTGCGGACAAGGTGGAACCGGAAGTCCGGTCGGGCTCGATAATTCTGAGACTGGCGTAGACTACACTCTCTATCTTGACGGAACTCCCACCACAAACGTGGTGACCGGTACAGGCTCTGCCATCTCGTTCGGCGATCAGCTTACTGCTGGCGATTATACAGCAGTTGGTGTCAATGTTGCAGCAGGTTGTGACAACAACATGGACGGAGAGGCTACCGTGACCATTGATCCGGAGCCTCCATACCAACCCGCCGGGCCAGAGGGTCCAGGCCTTGTTTTCACCGGTGCAACTCCAACTTCAGAATATATAACTGAAGGCGGGCTGTATGCTACTTCCTACGCATGGGAACTGACACCAGCCGCAGCCGGAATCGTTGAAGGAGCTTCGCCTGCCTGTACAGTTACCTGGGATCAGAGCTACAGCGGACCCGCTGAGATCAAAGTTCAGGGAGTTAACGCTTGCGGTGGAGGATCCTTCTCCATCTCATTTGAGGTAACGGTTGATGTCGGTGTTGGGATTAATGAACTTTCCGGAACCAACACTCTTCGCCTCTATCCAAACCCTGCGAAGAACACTGTAACTCTGATCTCCGATCAAAAGGGTTCAGCTGAAGTAACTTTCTACAATAGCTTTGGTATAAAGATGTTGCATGCA
Source organism: uncultured Bacteroidota bacterium (assembly GCA_937900965.1). GTDB lineage: Bacteria > Bacteroidota > Bacteroidia > Bacteroidales > FEN-979 > QYOJ01. The sequence continues at coordinate 56,441 of CALCGJ010000082.1, forward strand.
GGCAATGTCGTTCTTTCAGGATCTATGCAGTTGGACATTTCTAAGCTTCCTGCAGGAATCTACCTGGTGAGAGTGAAGAGCTCCGGTATGACAGAGAGCATGAAACTGATTGTAGAATAGGAGAATCACAATGCATAATGTTTGGTGCGCGCTGATAAAGGAATAACCACAGAGGGCACGGAGAAGACACCGAATTCACGGAGCAGCAGTGATTAGTTACCCGGTGTGCTCAGTGCCTTCTCTGTGTTCTCCGTGGTAAAATTTATTTTTCAGAAAAGAGTAATGAAAAAAAAAGACCTCGAAAAATACTCCAGCGCCTTCACGCTCTCCGACATGGAGATCTTTATATTTCCGGAACTTCTCTATTCCCTGGTGCTTGCAAACATTCTCTCTCCCGAAATCTGGAAGTGGCGTGAGGACAAGTGGTTCCGGAAGATCGAAACTATGCCGCCTATCAAACGGATCCAACGGGTGAAGCAGTACATCATGGAGCATTATAACTTCAACCTCGACCTGGAGACATGGGGGCTGACAGACAAAGAGACCGAGATCAACCGTTTTAGGGAATTTATAGATACTGATATCCTCAAGCAGTCCAATGCCCTGTTTGGTTATGAAGGAGACAAGTACTATTTCGACATTGATATCCGTCGTCATTTTGGTTTGGAAAAATTTGATACAGATGTAATTCCTTACTGGAAGACGGAGACAATAGAGGCGATGAATGCCTTTCGGTACAAACCCAGCCATCCTGAAGGAGCTGGGGAGTGTGTGTCGCTAGCCACACTCTATGCAGCTGCTCTTTTTATTGTGGCCCGGATTCCACTGGAACAAA
>CALCGJ010000083.1 GCA_937900965.1 uncultured Bacteroidota bacterium
GGTCAAACTCTATCCGAATCCTACAGATGATCTTGTAACACTTGAAATAGCATCTGATAAATCAATTGAAAAAGTATATGTTACCATATACAGCATGCTTGGCAAGGTACTAATCAGGGAAACGTTGACTGACGACTACAAGCATCAATTCTCATTATCAGGTAATCCTCCGGGGATTTACATGGTCCATCTCAGGACAGACAACTGGTCGGAGATATTAAAAATTGTAAAACAATAAGTCAACAGACCTTCCAGGTTTTAAAGACCTGGAAGGTCTAATTCAAGGGTAGGGTAGGGAGGGGTCATTCATCAAATACCCCAATATGCCGTGCAATAACCAGCCGCTGGATCTCTGAAGTTCCTTCGCCGATCTGCAACAGTCGCTGGTCACGGTAAAAGCGTTCGATAGGGTAGTCTTTCATCAGACCATAACCGCCATGGATCTGAACCCCCTCATCGGCCACTTCTCGTGCAATCTCCGAACAGTAGAGTTTAGCCATGGCAGCCTCCTTCGCGTAAGGTTTGCCGTTGGTTTTCAGCCAGCACCCCTTGTATAAAAGGTTTCGTCCCAATTCGATTTTAGTGGCCATGTCGGCGAGTTTGAAGGTGTTCACCTGGAAATGGCCGATAGGTTTGCCAAATTGTTTGCGTTCTTTAGAATACTGTAATGCCATCTCAAAAGCACCCTGGGCGCAACCCAGTCCCATGGCGCCGATGGCCAAACGACCGCTGTCTAATGTATTCAGCATGATCTTTGATCCTTCGCCGCGTTTCCCGAGGGTGTTGGTCAGGGGCACCCGGCAATCGTCAAAATAGAGTTCGGCAGTATCGGAAGCCCGCCACATCATCTTACCATGCATGGAGACACGCTTGAAACCCGGAGTGTCGGCATCAACGAGGATAGTGGTGAACTCTTTCTTTCCTTTATTTTCACCCGAAACAACCTGGACTGTTGCACCTTTGTTGATGGAAGAGGCTCCGTTGGTGATAAAGATCTTCGATCCGTTGATCACCCATTGGTCACCTTCAATTCGTGCCGATGTTTTTGTGCCGCGGGAGTCGCTGCCTGCATCAGGCTCGGTAAGTCCGAAAGCCCATAGCGCATCCCCTGTCGTAAGCATGGGAAGATATTTCTGCTTCTGCTCATCAGTCCCGAAGTTCATGATAGGCCCCATCCCCAGCGAAATATGTGCCGCTAATGTGGCTGCATGCGAACCGTCAACACGTGCCAGCTCCTCAACCGCAATAACATAGGCTAACATGTCCATTTCTGATCCACCATATTTAGTCTCGGTGATCAGCCCAAACAGGCCAAGTTCACCCATCCGTTTGGTGAGAGGCAATGAAAATTCACCTTTTTCATCAAGCTCTTGTGCAACGGGTTTGATCTCCCGCTCGGCAAAGTCCCGGACCGTTTTCCGGATCATTTCGTGTTCTTCGGTGATGTACATAAGTGATTAGGGATTAGCGATTAGAGATTAGGGATTTGCCATGAGGCATAAGCCATAAGTTTAAATATATGTAGCCATCAATTTATCCGGCATCTGGCATCCGGCATCTGGCATCCAGGATCTAGGATCCGGCATCCACAAATATAAAAATTTTACTGATATATTTCATTTGCAATCATAATTGCATCGCTCAGCAGAATCGGCTCCAATGGTATTGGAATCTGCTTTTCGTGAAAAAACCTTACCAGGTCCTGTGTAGCCAGGTTACCCATTAACTCGTGCCCCGACATAGGGCATCCGCCAAAACCGTTGATTACAGTATCAAACCGACGGCATCCGGCGAGGTAAGCAGCGTCAGCTTTTGAAAACCAGTCTCCCTGTCCGTGATGGAGGTGCAGTCCGAATTCCAGATCAGGATACTCCATTATGATAGCGTTGAAGACCTCATCAATCATCGCGGCATCTATTTCTAACGATACGTTTGACAGTGGAATAATCTCTGCTCCTATGTTTTTGAGTTTTCCGATCCAATCCAGCAAAAGATCCAGGTTCCAGGGATCACCGTAAGGGTTCCCGTAGGCATAAGAGATATAAATCACGGCTTTCTTTCCATACCTCCCGCAGAAGTTGAGAACCTCAGCCGTTGTTCCATAGACCTCATCGACAGTTGACCGGACGTTCTGCTTCAGAAATGAGGGTGTGAATGAGAAAGGGTAGGAGAGGGCTGTCACCTCCTCCATCGGTGCCACGCGTTCGGCACCCCGGCGGCTCATGACAAGCACCATTCGTTCAGATCTGGAATTCGTAAAATCAAGTTCACTGATCAACTCCATGGTGTCGGCCATCTGCGGAACAACCCTGGGATTGACGATGCTTCCCAGTTCAACAGTATCAAAGCCAACCTTCAGAAGCTGATTTACAAAACGAACTTTGGAGGATGTTGGGATGAAATTGTCTACCCCCTGCATCCCCTCCCTTGGTGATTCGATGATTTTTATCATGCCCTCCCGGATAGTGATTTCGGGATCCGGCCGTTGCGGATTGATTCGGAACGGAGACGGCGACCTGTTATGCGCTCCACCATGGCACCTATTTCCAACACTTTGTCAACATCCAGATGGGTGTCGATTCCCATCTCGTCCATCATTACTACCATGTCTTCCGTGGAGACCAATCCTACGATGTTGGCGTCCTTGTAATAATATTTCCCTGTTCCGGTTACCGGAACTCCATCCACGAAATTGGCCGGTTGTCCGCCGATTCCACCCATCGTGGATTCGTAGTTGACCATTCCGGCCTGAAGGGCAGCCAATACGTTTGCAAGGCCCCAACCGCGTGTCGTGTGAAAGTGGACGATCTGTTTCTCCACCCTGACGCCTGAATCGAGCAGCATGGAAAAGTATTTGAAAACCCGGTCGGGTGAAGCCGATCCGTCGTGGTCGGCGTGTTCCACGTCGTTGGCGCCGATATCCAGCCAGCGTTTGGTGAACTCAATCGCTTTGTTCAAATCGGTGGGTCCTTCGATCGGGCAGCCCCAGATGGTGCTAACGGTGCCGTTCACCTTGATCCCGGCATCATGGGCGAGTGGGATCCACTTCTCCGCCATCGTCCAATAGTCATCCAGACTGAGCCCTGAATTAGTCTTATGGTGTGACTCACTAGTGGATACCATAAAGAGGATGCGATCGGGTCCCCAGCCCTCCTTGCGGGCTTCAATGGCACGTTCCACTGCTCTCTCACGGATGGTGATGCAGGTGAGGGAGACCTTGTCCAGCAAATGAGCAATTTTTTTACTCGATCTGATCCCTTTCAGCACCTCGTCGGCATCCTTGAACTGCGGCATCCCTTTAGGATTGCCAAGATTTGTTACTTCGATGTGCCTGAAGCCAGCCATGATCAGCTCTTCTGCCAGCCAGATCTTAGCCTCGGTGGGGATAAATTTCTCTTCGTGCTGGAATCCATCCCGCACCGTGATGTCGCCAATTGTTACTTTTTTCGGATAATTCATATTCTTATCGTATTGGTATTTAAAATGTTATAATTATCGATTAAAAGGGTTATCCTCATATTTTGTAAACCCAAAAATTTCTATAGCATCTTCTTTTTCATTTATTTTATACACAATAACATATCCTTTAAAGATCAGATCCCTGATATCATCTCTGTCGAAAAATATCGATTTTCGGGCCAGGTAAGGCATCTCAGAGATTGCGCTTAATTGCTTTAAAATATCTGATTTGAATTTTCTTGCAGCGCCCGGTTTATCTTTTGCAATGTATTCTACCTGATCCTTCAATTTATTCCTGAATGAAGGAGTGATTTTAATCTTCATGCTTTTTAATTGAAGATTCTAAATCATGGTCAAGCTGATCTAAACCCAGATATTCAATTTTGCCGTCCTCAACAGATTGGAGTTCTTTCTGCAAGTATTCTTTTACCGAAATAAAATCATTATTCTCCCTGATCACCTGTAACTCATCTTTGGTAAACTTCTCAAGAAGCCACATCAGTTTTTCATAAACTTTATCATGTACTCTGAGACGTATTGTATGCATAAACAATTTTTTGCAAA
>CALCGJ010000084.1 GCA_937900965.1 uncultured Bacteroidota bacterium
CGTGAACTAAATGATTCAGCTCCAGATCCCTGAACATCTTCCATCGGGCATGCTCAAAATAGTTCAGGTAAACAGAGTTATTGACATGTCCGTAAGAGTCAAGTTCGTAACCCCTTACCGAGGTGTTGGTGATATGGTTTTTTGGAGTTTGGATCATAGTACAATTGACTTGTATTTGAAATAAACCTGTTCATTGTCCGAGATGGATGCTGTTACACGGATCATTCCGTCCTCGTTTTTTTTAAGAGTACAATCGATAGTGAGTTCTGAATGGTCATTTGGGTTGATCATTGAGAGGAATTTTATATTATCCGCTTCCTGTAGTCTAACCTCCTTACCTGTAATCTCAGAAACGATCTCAGTGATCATGCGTATCTGGCATACACCTGGCACGACCGGATTCCCGGGAAAATGACCCTCAAAGATCGGATGGTCGGGATGTAGTTTGATTTGGACTGCATATGAGCCGGATGCTACTACTGCTTCTCCCTCCTGTTGATTCTGAGTGATTTTAACGATATCAAAGAAGGTATTGAGCAACATATCAGATCTGCCTTTTGTCAGGAAACAAAAATAGAGAAATTAACCAAACGAAGGTCAGGGGAACTTTGTGCTTGAATCCATCCACGCCTTGCAGGCTTCCTCCAGTTTGGCATCACTTGTCAAGATCCAGTTCCCGTTTTTCCGCTGCATATAGACCCGAATTCCTGTTTCATCAGAGAAATTGAAGAAACTGGACTGGTCAAATCCTTCCGGTACAACGAGATAGTTTTTATTTTGGTAAGACCATGGCGTCCCGATCATGTAGTTGTAGTAGAATTTATCCCATATGGGCAAGAACCATTTTCCATTGAAAAAGAGGCTATCAATCTCTCCCGGATCCAGGAGTGAAAAAGTGGATCCATTGAAAAAATGGACCAACCCGCCGCTTTTTATCCCTGAATAAAATGCAGGTTGAATGTATCCCAATCCTGATTTGATGTCGCCTGTTACAGAATAGATGCAGATGGAATCAAAGAACGGAACAAACTGAAGTTTCTCCGGAGAATTTGAGAACCTGATTCCGAAACTGATGTCTTCAGGGCTGTTTTTATAGAGTCGTTCCCTGATATCAAGGATATATGGATCAATAGGAAACTCTTTCGGGATATCTTTCCACTTTTTAATCCTGATCATTTTTTCCCCCGATAACAGGTAGATTGGTCCCAGACTCCTGAGCTCATCCAGAGCCTCGTCATCTACCCATTCCATGACAGGTTTTGCTTCTCGGATTCTAAGGCTATACTGGCTGACCGCTGGTACATGGCTCATTGGATTGCTACTGATCGAGGTAACCGTTATTTTTTTCCAGAAAAAAAAATTCCCATTATCCAACTCGTCCACAGCCAAGCATTCATCGTATAACTGAATCTTATTGAAGAAACTCATTCTCAATAATTTAGTAAAATCATTTGAATACATGAACAGGGTCGAATCGAAGGGGATGAGCGACTTGCTATCTCTGCCTGCCACGACAATATATTTTACCTCATTGAATGTGTGGACAGATTGAGTATTTGATGGTATTTCTGTCAAGATAAATCCATCCGGTTCAAGGGAATGGAACACTTTATCCTGGTCATTTTCGTCATATTCCAGTCCCATATCAACGAACAGGAACTCTCCCTGCGCTGACCTCCCGTTTTTAAACATGCACCGACCCATATGGGGCTGATAACCAATTGAAACTGCATTAGGGATGGAATCCGACTTGATGTTGAACGGGGTAAATCTCCTCCACAATGGATCCTCTGCTTTCTTTAGATAAACATACTGTGCAGGTACGATTACAGGGAGGAGGAGTAAAAACGTCCAGACCGGTATCAGGTCAAATCTTTTCAATGTCAGGGATTTATTAATGCCGCATGTGCACATCCAGCTGTGGAAAAGGGATATTCAGTCCCTCACTGCTGAATGTTTTGTAAACCTTCTCGTTCATATCAAAGAAAACAGCCCAATAATCGGCTCCGTTAACCCATACACGAACCACAAAATTAACGGAACTGTCACCAAGGCTACTAACAGCAACAAACGGCCCGGGATCAGTTAGAATCCTGGAATCTGCCCGAATCAATGAAAATAAAACCTCCCGAGCTTTATCCACATTATCCCCATATGCAATTCCAAAGGTCCAGTCGACCCTTCGCTGCGGCTCTCTGGTGTAGTTGATCATAGCACTGTTTGACAGGCCTCCGTTCGGAATGAAAACGACCTTGTTATCTGCTGTTTTAATGATTGTATTCACGATATGGATTTCACTGACAGTCCCCATAAATCCCTGGGCTTCAATCCAGTCGCCAACTTTGAAAGGTCTGAATATAAGAATTAAAACACCTCCTGCAAAGTTCTGTAGTGTGCCTTGAAGGGCCCATCCAACAGCCAGGGTAGCGGCTCCCAGGATGGCAACAAATGAGCTCATCTGAACTCCTATCATCCCTACTGCAGTAATGATGACTAAAACACGTAATACGGTGGCTGACAGTGTTTTAAAAAATGGTCTGAGAGATGGATCCAGCTCTCTCTGTTGCATGATTCGTCCGATCCATCGTATGAATATATTTGTGAGCCATAATCCCACAAGAAGAACGACAATCCCGCCAACCAATCTTGGCCCGTAGTCAACACATATCTCTATAAACTGATTCAGATATTTTTCCATTGCTAATCAGGTTTGTTAAAAGTACATTTTTAGTCCGGTCAAAACACTGTCTACTGCAACTGAAGTCAGGATCAGTCCACTGATCCGGCTAAGAATACTGGCACCGGTGTCACCAATAATTTTTTGAATACGGGTTGCAAAAAGCAGAAGGACCAACGTTACTCCAAGTACAACAAGCATTGTCCCTGCTGTAACCGCTTGATCCATAATGTTGAACCGATGGTTGTCTGTTAACAGAACTGCTGCCATCATGGCTCCTGGGGAAGCAATGGATGGTACCGAGATCGGGTAGACAGCAACATCATCTTCAGCCTTCTTTGCCGGTAAATTAGCGATCTCGTGCTCTGGTTTGCTTTTCCCGAAAATCATGGTCAGTCCAAAGATAAAGAGTACCAATCCGCCAGCGATCTGGAATGCAGAGAGGGGTATCGACATCGCTTCAAGGAATAGCTGTCCGGTAAGCACAAAACCAAGCAGGATACCCGTTGAGATTAAAAAAGCTTTCAGGGCTACCTTTTTTCTCATTGCGGCATCGAATCCCATGGTGTATGCCAGGAATACCGGGATTGTCCCAATAGGGTCAATAACAGCAAAAAAGTAGACGAAGTCCTTAACGATAGAATCCCACATAGAAAATCAATTGATGGAGAGTAAAGATAGTGACAATTTTATTTTTACAAAGGAATTCAACAGGATTATTCGCGATGGGAACCCCTGTTGATAATTTGTAAAGGTGATAACCACCTGATCGGCAAGGTTAGACCTGCCCCTGGTTTCAACCAGTGTATCTCCACCGGATGAAAACAGATCCCATCGAGTCAGATTTTCTTGTTTATTTTTGAAAACCAGGTAGTTTGTTTCTTTCTGAATGAATTTTCCTGTTTCCCCGGATGCCTCTTCGGTTGCAAAGAGTAACCTGAGATCGGTCTCCATTATCTTCCAGAGTGCTTTTTTATTCAATGGTTCAAAACAGTAATGGACAAGGAAGGTGTCAGAACCGATCTCCAGGTCAAAATAGGTCATCCCAAACTCGTTGCTGAAAATAATCCGGCATCCGGCATCCGGCATCTTTTTTATAAACACCAATCCCGTCAAATGATGCTCCCTGATTTCCAATGATGCTTTAAGAAGTGCTTTTTCGAAAGTAGGGAAGGAGAAGGGAGTTGGCAATGATGTGCAATGATGTGCAATGATGTGCAATGATGTGCAATCATCAGTTACAGGGACAAGATGTTTGGGCTTTGCAGACTGGCATCCGGTGAGCAGGATAGCAATGAAGAAGCTAGTGCAGAATAAAAATCTCATCGGATATAGGCTGGTTTATCTGTTTATTTGTGAAGGTAATCCGTGTAAAGTCGCCTGCTGATTCATACATCTCCAGTTTATCAACGGTATAATCTGTTTTGTTGAAATAGATGGCAATCCTGTCCAGACTCTCCTTTACAACAGCTGAAACAGGAGTGAGCGATACAATGAAATGGCTGTTATTCTTGTTGAAATCTGCAGTGAATGAGGCATCATCCAAAAGGGTTCCATTAACACTGCCGATAATTATCCTGTTCACTTCTGAAAACACCTTATTAGACTTGGTATTAAATGATTTAATAGTTCCTTCGTCAAGGATTGTGATCACATCTCCACGGATGGTAATGATGTAAGCGAATGGATGAATGTATTCCCACCGGAGAAGCTGATCTTTTTTAAAGTAGAATTTTCCGGTTGTAATGATTTTATCATTAAGGATGCTCATCTCTTTCTCCTGGGTGAAGTCGCTGGAGATGGTTGAAGTCTTTTTTGATACCTGGGATACGCCCTCCTTGATCCTCTGAATTGTAACCGCATCCAATGGTTTGTGTTGGGCGCTGCTGTAGCCAAAGGAAAAGAGTGCCAGGATGAAGATCAATTTATGCATATGCTTCAATGTGAATAAGTTGAGTTAATGGTACGACCCGGTATTGCTTCAGTTTCAGTTCAGCAATAAGTAGTTCCAGGATTTGTGGGGAGGTTGATACGTAATCGTGAAGTACAATGATTGATCCGGGAGTTACCTTTGTGAGAATCCTCTTTACAGTTTTTTTCGGATCCTTGTGAAGCGTATCATAAGATCTTATATTCCAGCCAATAACATGATAATTCAGCTTTTTCAATACCTTTGACAGGATAGGGTTGATTACTCCAAAAGGGGGGCGAAAAAGAAGAGGAGATCTCCCGATAATATCCGATATAGCTTTTGCAGTATCTTTAAGTTCTTGTTTCATCCGGCTACCCGGATAGAGGTCAAACCATACAGAGTGATTCCACGAATGGTTGCCAATCAGGTGTCCGGCCGAATCCATCTCCCGGACCAGGGCTTCTTTTCCATGCAAATCTTTACCAATCACAAAAAAAGTAGCAGAAAGTTGTTCCCTTTTCAAAATGCTCAGTATAGTTTCAGTGTGTGTAAGATCAGGTCCGTCGTCGAATGTCAGAGCACAGATCTTCTCTGTGGTTATTCCATTGCATATTGCTGAATGGTGGAAATTTGAACTGATGAAAAATGCCATAAAGATTGAGATCCCAATATAAAGACTAAAAAGGGCCAGAATATATAAATAGGTGTGGGAGCAGAGATGTCCGTTTAGCCACTCCATTCTGCATCCAATGAAATGAATCAGATTGAGTGACAAGAGCAGGATAAAAAACAGTATGGTCAGTTTGCGAAATGTAAACATCTATGCCTGGCTCAAAAGGATTAGGGTGTGGTTAATTCCTTGATAATGATTATATAACAAGATGTGTTTCAGGGTTTCAGGCTTCTTGCCAATAATTAGCATGTCAGGAATTTGTTGATTTTTGAGGATTCTTGACGCCATCCAAACACCAAATGAGGAGGCGGTCATGTACTCTCCGCAAAGATGTTTAAAGTTGCAGGTTGGTACTCCCGGGAAAGCAGTTTCTGTAACGCTATCATATATAGAATCAAACCTGATGTCCCCGTTACGCCCCAGAACAAGAAGATCTATATTGCTCTCTTTCAGTCCGTTTCTTTCAAGAAAAAGTTTTATTTCTGATATAACCTCTTCAGGGGAGTCGGGACGGAACAGCATCTCAACATCCTGTAATACAGCATATGTGTTGGAATTTTTTTTCTCATGTAACAGAAAAAAGGCAGCCCCTTCACCAGCAACAGTTCCCTTTGTAGGGTGTTCAAACAATTTCAGGTTATCTGCGGGTTTTTGGCGCCAGTATCCCATCCGGCTCTGGATCTGAAAAGAGTTTTCAGTAAGTTCATCAGCTGCCCCCAACAGAACACTCTTTGCCTGGCCGCTCTCTATTTGCATCAGGCTGTCGAGGATGGCAGTTTCAAATGAGAACCCTCTGTGAACATAGGTGAAATTATAGCCATGACACTTGATCAGGAGGGCAATCTGGGCACTAACAGTATTATGCGTGGATTGAATGAAGGCGGTAGGGGTAAGGAATTCCTCATTGTTTCTGATCATATTCCCAAGGAATTTCTCAGTATCCTCAATACATCCGAGTCCGGTTCCGGTTATAATGGCATCAGGTAACTGACATTCGGCATCAGCGAGACTAGTTTTAGCAGCAGCCACTCCCATCTTGATGATTCGCCCCATTCGCCGCACCATCTCAGGAGGTATAAACTCTTTATAATTTGGGCCAATGGCCTTCATCCGGCTGCTTTCAACCGATACCGTCTCCTCCAGGAAGCTTTTGTTATCCAAGGTTGGCTGAGGGGAAATGCAGCCCACACCGTTTATATATATTTTTTTATTCACCACAGGTTACGAAGAATAAGTTGGCTTTGAAATGATCAGGGTGGAGTTGTTACCACCAAAACCAAACGAGTTGGACAGGACATGCCTGATATTCTGGCCTGTTAAAACTTCAGTGACAGGCCTGATATTCAACTCTTTCATAGGAGTCGAAAATTGCAGATTAGGAAAAATCATCCCATTTTGTATAGAGAGGATTGAGATCACAGCTTCTACCGCTCCGGCTGCCCCAAGCGTATGACCGGTATATGTTTTCGTTGAGCTGAACAAAGGTACGGGATCAAAGATCCGTTCCAGGGCTATTCCTTCAGAGAGGTCGTTATTCTCTGTACCGGTACCGTGAACATTGATATAATCAATCTCCGCTGGGGTCAGGTTGCTCATTTTCAAAGCCTTCGTCATGGCCAGAAAGGGGCCGGTTCCATCAGGTGAGCTGGCAGTTTGATGGTACGCATCGTTGGCATTCCCGTACCCGGTTAGTTCTGCAAGAGGTTGCTTCCCTTTCTTCATTACAATCTCTTCGGATTCAAGGACCACATAAGCGGCACCTTCGCCAAGTGTTAATCCTGCCCTGTGTTCATCAAAGGGGTGGCATCCGCGTTTATCCAGGATCATCAAGGTATTGAATCCGTTCAGGGTAAATTTTGTAACCGAGTCGGTACCGCCTGCGATCACCCTTTCAGCTTTTCCACTACGAATCAGGTTTGCACCAAAAATAATAGTGTTGGCAGATGATGAACAGGCAGTACTGATAGTAGAGATCAGTTTATTGATGCCAAGCTCAATGGCGATTCGCTCTGTGCTGTCGCCACAATCATGATTGATAACATCCCTGAGTCGCCCTTTTGATTGATCTTCCAGGAATTCTTTGTAGAAATGTTCAGTCCGATCCATCCCTCCTACAGAAGTGGCCGATATAAGTCCGGTTTTCCATGTGTCAACAGCATCTATCCCAGCTGATTTCAGTGCCTCTTTCGCTGCGACCATCCCCAATAGGGTTGTCCTGGTGAATTGTTGACTCCCATTCTGTCCGGCAAGGTTTAGCAATTGGGTTGCAGAGAGTTTCACCTCGGCCATGGGAAGAGATCCCCGGTGAAGAGTAGGGAAGAGGGTGATCTCCCCGATGCCGGTTTTAGAAGCTTCAAGCGAAGTGAGGATCTCGGGTACGTTATTCCCGATGGCTGAGATCATACCAATCCCTGTGATATAGATGCGTTTCGACATGCAGGTTAGTCAAATAAGGGAGCAAAGTTAAAAGAAAAAATAATCCTCTACCGGCTAATAAGAAAAAGGGAGTGGTTGATGTTTTGATACTGATTGTATATGAGGATATGCTGTAGCCGGTCGGGATTCAGATTATTGAATCTTACCGCAGCCGGAACCAGTTGATGTTTCAGGATATTTGCTCCTAACCACAGGGCAAATCCTGTTGAGGTATAATACTCTCCGCACAGGTGTTTATACCAAACCTGTTGTGTTTGACGGAAAATTCCGGATCCCAACTGATCATACAATCCATCATACCGGCTATCTCCATTATATCCCAGGATAACCGCATCCAGTTGATTCACATCCAGTTCATTAGCTGACAGGAAGGTCTTGACGGCATCTTCCACGTGTGTCGCTTTTTCCCGGTTGTAAATAGTTTTCACATCCCTGAGAGTGCTATAGGTAGAGAGACAACGTTCGTTTCCAAGTAAGAAATAAGCTGCACCCTCTCCTGCAAATGCTCCTGGTGTGTGATAAGAAAGAAGCTTGAGGTTATTTACCGGGTCCGTTTTCCAGTGACCAGCCCTTCGTGTAATCTGGAGGTGATTCCAGGTCATCTCATCAATACCGCCAACCAGAACATTTGCTGCCACCTTCTCTTCAAATTGCATAAGAGCATCCTGAAGCGCACTCTCGAAGGAGAATGTTCTGTGAACATAGGTAGAATTGTAGTTATGGCATTTAAGGGTGATCGCGATTTGGGAGCTGATGGTATTGTAAGTCGACTGAATAAAGGGTGTTGGGTTCATGAGCTGTTCCCCCGCATTCATCTCTGTCAAAATTTTTTCCGTATCTTCAACTGACCCAAGACCAGTTCCTGTGATAATGGCATCCGGCATCTGGCATCCGGCATCTGCTAACGCAATTTTTGCCGATGTGATTCCCATTTTGATAAGCCGGCTCATACGACGGGCTGCGATTGGGTTTATAAACTCTTTATAATTAGGATTAATTACCTGGAGGTAATCAGCGGTATACTCCATGACATCAGGCAAAAACAATGCAGGATCTGCAGTTTGCTGGGGAGAAATGAGGCCTATACCATTAATGAATACACTCATTGGGGTTTGAGTATTTGAAAATTATTTGGTATTTGGAATTTGGAATTTGGGATTTGAAACTTTTTTAAAAATGAGCGATGTATTATTGCCTCCAAATCCGAAGGAATTGGACATGACAGTGCTTACGTCAGATTCGTGGATCAGTTCGGTGACTGGTGTAAACCTAAGTTCAGGCATCGGGGTTTTCAGATTCAGATTTGGAAGGATAATCTCGTGTGTCAGGCAGAGGATAGAGAGTATCGCTTCGGCTGAACCTGCAGCGCTTGTCATATGACCTGTGAAAGGTTTCGTAGAGCTTACCAGTGGTATTTTCTCGCCGAAAAGACGTTCAATCGCCAGGCCTTCAGCAATATCGTTGTTGTCTGTCCCGGTACCGTGAGCGTTGATGTAATCGATAGCTGATGAATTAATTCCGCTTATATTCAGCGCTCTTTCCATAGCCAGGAATGCACCTTTCCCGTCAGGGGTTGAAGCAGTCTGGTGAAAGGCTTCACAGGCATTTCCATAACCTGCAAGCTCGGCAATGATTTCACGACCACCAATGCTGGCAGACTCCTCCGATTCCAGAACCAGATAAGCAGCTCCCTCTCCAAGAGTAATACCGTTTCGGTTTGCATCAAAGGGACGGCATGGGACCTTGTCTAGGATCTTCAGAGCATTAAATCCATTCACATGGAAGCTGGTAAGCGCTTCGGTACCACCAGCAACTACCCGATCGAGCTGGCCGTTACGTATCATTCTGGCCCCCAGTAAAAGTGCATTTGCAGCCGAAGAACAGGCCGTGCTGATAGTTGTTATATAATCACGTATTCCCAGGAGATCGGCAATCTTTTCGGTGCTGTCGGCACAGTCATATACATCGATGTACTTGTTTTTGGAATCGTTAGTGATAAAGTCATTGAAATACAGCTCGCATCTATCCATCCCACCAACGGTTGTTGCAGAGATCAATCCGGTTCTGAGTCGGGGAAGCTTGTCGAGGCTGGCATGTAGAAATGCCTCCCTGGCCGCAATCATACCCAGCAGGGAGTTGCGTGAATAACCCAACGAATCAGTTAGTTGAGCAAGCTCAAGAAGCTGTTTGTTGCTCCATGGAACCTCCGCAAACGGAAACTCATCTTTGTGAGGTGAATCTAAATGCTGAAGTATTCCTATTCCAGATTTGGAGGCAAGAACCGATTCGACCGTCTCAGGCAGATTCCTGCCAATGCTGGAAAGAATTCCGAGTCCGGTAATCACCACCCGTCTGGCCATTCATCAGGCTTTTTTATGCTCTGTGATATATTCGGCCATTGTTCTGATTGAGTGGAATATCTTTTTCCCGTCTTTGGGATCTTCAATTTTCAGTCCGTAATTTTTCTCCAGGAGTACGATTAGTTCAAGTGCATCAATAGAGTCAAGTCCGAGCCCCTCACCAAACAATGGTGAGTCTGCTTCTATATCCTCAGGGGAGATATCTTCCAGGTTAAGTTGTTCAATAACTTCTCTCTTCAGTTTTTCAATTAATTCTTCCATAATTACCTTGTCACATTTTTTTATATAAGTCATCCATCGTCTCTTCAGAGAAGGGGAGTAGCATCCCTGAATTCTCTTCAGTAATAGCCAAACCAGTCGGTTCAACAAACATCATAAGAGCTTCAAACTGCTCCTTCAAAAGATCAACCCATCCAGTCAGGCAAACATCAACCCGGTTGTTCAGAAAAAGTTCATTCACAAAATTGAACAACAGACTGCTCTCAAATTTCTCAGAAATGAGGAAAGCATTTTCTCCCTTCAGTTGATGCCGGATACAGATCTCCCCGATCATGATGTTGGGAAGTGTGTATACAAACACCGATGGGCTTGGAAAATAGTGTGATCGGTTGTTGATACTCTCTTGGTGAACCAAATCACTATCCAGACTGGAACTCGAATTTGCCAGCACTATCCCAACACGTTTCTTATCGTACAGATCCAGGTCAATATGTTTGAAAATAAGTTCTGAAGCGATGAAACCAAGCTTGCTCAGAGGGTCCATCTTGTAAAATTTCGGATACCCCAGGTTGAGTCTCTTAAAGAACGGTTTAATAAACTCCGCAAAAGTAATAAAATTTTCATCACGATATTCGATCCCTCCATTCACCCATGCCTGGCCTGGTTTTATTCCCGAATATGCAGAGATGACCTGATTCATACGTTATCTTTTTCAAAAATTATAGCAGCATTACACCCACCGAAACCGGAGGCACTTTTCAAACAACTACTCATCTTTTTCTTCTCGTTCGCAGCAATAACCCGGATATGTTCCGATACACCCAATGATTCGAACCCGGCTGACCTGATAAGCATCTGATCCTGCAGGGCATGCACAGAGGCCACTGACTCAATCAGTCCGGCTGCTCCAAGGGTATGACCCCAGTAGCCTTTGAAACTGTTCACAGGCGATTCCAATAAACCAGCCTCACCGATGGCTTTTGACTCCATCTCATCATTGAATGGTGTCGCCGTTCCATGGGCATTGATAAACCCAATGTCGCCAGGAGAAAGGGCGGCCTCTTTCATCGCGTCTGTAAAAGCAAAACCAAGCTCTTCTCCTGTTCGGGAAGGGCCTGAGATATGATTTGCATCATTAGAAGTGGCTGCCCCCCCAATTCTGACCAGGCTCCCGGAATTTTTTTCTATCCCGGTAGTCAATACCATGGTTCCTGCACCTTCGCCAAGTGAAAGTCCATCGCGACCTATGTCGTATGGGCGGCAGGGGGTAGAGCTAATGGATTGGAACGACTGAAATCCTGATATCACGAATTCAGAAAGGATATCACCTCCGCTTACAACAGCCTGATCATACATTCCCATTCTTAGGTACCTGAATGCAGTCATTAACGCCATGATGCCTGATATACAAGCATTTGAGATGATAAGTGGTGTGTTGGCAAACCCGAAGAAATCCCCAACGGTTTTTGCCATCTCCCATAAATAAATCCGGCGGTGTTGAAATTGTGTCTTATACCTTCCTTCAAGCAGATCGATGTTGCCCTTTGTTGTTGAAAGCACGAAAAGTGTTCCGGGGTCGTTAAAATTTTGTGAAATCTGGCTGATAGCATCATGAATGGAGATGATGAGGAGCTTCTCAAGTCGTGTGTAAGCTGTTAGACCGACATTTTTTTTATAATATTTCAGGATATACAGGAATTGTTCTTCCAGTAATTCCGAATCAACCAGGGATAGAGGGAGAGGAGATGGAAACAGGTTTAGATCTGACGTCATCCTGATGCCGATCTGACCGGCTTTCAGTGCCTCCATATTTGCAAAGGTGGAGGCTCCGAGAGAGGTAATGATATTATCGCTGGCAATGTATACCGGTCTCATTTCCTGATTATCAGATTAATCCCCAATGTATTTTCCACCCTATAAAGAATTCAGGGGTTGTCAGCAATAACTCCCCCTCAGGTGTAAGGAAAACCTGTACCGAACTTCCGGTAGCTGCCAGTTCCATATCCGATTTTCTGAAGATTTTATATTCAAAAACGATCTTCGCAGCTTCAGAGTTAACAAACTTTGCCTCAATAACAGCACAATCACCATATTCAAGTGGCTTTTTAAAATCACATTGTACCTTCACAATAGGTATCATGACATTGTGCTTGTAAACATCCAGATATCCAAGTCCATATTTCTCGCCAAATGCTTCACGGGCATCTTCAAAATACTTCAGGTAATTGCCATGCCAAACGATCCGCATGGAGTCAACCTCTCCAAAACGAACCTTCACCTCTGTTCGGTCAAAAAGCTCTTTCATCAGGTACTGATTGGGGGTTTCAGAGTTCGGTAGATGGCAGCAACGGATATGGTCACAGCGAAAAAGATCAACAATTTGGCTATTTCAGGAAAGACTCCAGCCAGTGAACTCCCTCTGAGGAAGAGACTGATAAATCCTTCATGAGCCCAGTTCAACGGCGAAAGAGCTGCCAGGTTACGCATTGAATATCCCATCAGGTAAATCGGAACCCAGAGTCCTCCTAAAGCTGCCAGTATTACGATTGAAACGGAGCCAAAGGCAGCAGCCTGCTGATGTGTTTTAGAAATCGTACCGACCATGATGCCATAACCCAGGGCTGCAAGGCTTGAAACAATTGCCATGATGGCAATTGCAAAATATTGATGTCCCAATTCCAGCGCAGGCATATTGAATAAAGGCAAAAGGTAGATCCCAGCCAGTACCATCAGGATAAACTGGATAAAACAGACAATCAGGTAAACTGCGACTTTGGCCATAAAGATGGTCATGTAAGATACCGGTTGTGTCATAATCCGGATCAGGCTTCCTTCGTCCCGCTCTTTGATGATGCTGCTGCTAAGGGGTATCACAATGAAAAACATAGCAAAGATGGCCCACGATGGAACATTATGTTGTGTAGAAGAGGGGTAGATCGCCTCTTCCTCACCTGACGGGTAGGTAGCAGTGAAAAAGACAGTCTCCTGGTAATCAGATATCGGTATCTTAAATTGAGGAAATATTTTTTGGATCTCCTCCTGGAATATCCTGAAGACCATCCTGGCCTCTATTTTTGAATTGAATTCCCTTGTAGCACTCAGGAATGCATTCTGGAACGTCTTTTTTACCGTAGGATCAAAGAGGACGACGATCTCAATAGAGTCAGTATTTGGCACACCCTCAAGCAGATCCGGATCATTCCTCATAAGTGAACTCATTGTTTTGGCCACCATTAATTGGATCTTGGAACGGATCGTGTTGGTTGTATTCTCGGGAATGATCACACCGATCTGGTAATCTCCCTGCTGTATCAACATTTCCGCCATTTCCCTGGTCACCGGAACTGAATTAATTTCCTTAACAAGTGAAAATATTTTAGCCTTCTCAAGTCCGATCTCCATCATATTCCCCACGGTATCACTATCGTTATTAACAAACAGTACCGGCATCTGCGGTTCATTTGCCATAGTGTTCCAACCGAACTCCTGTACCAATGTGAGAATGACGACCATCAATATAGGCATGGTAAAAAGTAACATCATTCCTGCAATATCCCGCTCCAGGATTAACCATTCTTTCCTAAATGCTGCGAAAAATTTAAACATAATTAGTCCCTCAGGTCTTTCCCGGTTAATTCCAGGAAGAGGTTCTCAAGGTTCTTGTACTCCGGATTTTCCTCTACAAGTTTTCTGGGATTACCAACGGCAAGGATCTTTCCTGAATCGATGATAGCAACACGATCGCAGAGTCTTTCTGCCTCCTCCATGTAATGTGATGTATAGATTATTGTGGTCCCGGTCGCTTTCAGTTCATGGAGAAAATCAAGGATTACGTTCCTCGATTGTACATCAATTCCTACTGTGGGTTCATCAAGGAAGAGGATTTTGGGTTTATGAAGTAGTCCGGCGATCAGGTTAACTCTCCGTTTCATACCACCTGAGTATTTAGTGACCCTCTTCTTTGCGAACCTATCCAAACCGAACCTGACAAGGTATTCATCTATCCGTTCTTTAAGTAGTTTCCCACGCAGACCATACATGTTCCCGAAGAACTGCAGGTTTTCCAATCCGGTCAGGGTGGGGTAGAGGGCTATATCCTGTGGGACAATACCAATGATATGCTTGATCTTGTTTCGGTCCGACTGGCTGTCCATCCCTTCAATGGTCACCTTCCCGTTACCTGGGGAGAACAGGCCACAAAGGATAGATATAATGGTGGTCTTCCCTGCGCCGTTAGGGCCAAGTAGTCCAAAAATCTCATTCCTACAGATATCCAGGGAGATATTATCAATAGCAGGCTCATCCGAACCTTTGTAAAACTTGCTCAGATCTTCAATCCTGATGATAACAGGCTCAGCCATTAAATGGTGATTTTATCCAGCATCTTAAAAACCTTGAACTCTCCTTCAGCGATCTCCATCATCATGTCGCCAAGCATACCGTAGTCCTCTTCCGGTTTCGCTCTGTTTTTGCAATTTCTGGCACCTATGTATGTGAAGTCTCTCCAGCGATTTGCCGTCTTACCCATCAAGTCTGCTGCCTTGAGCATCTCATCGTTGTTGAATTTCTCTCCGGATTCTTTCAGGAAGGCACCGTAAATATAACGGAATCCTGCTCCTCCTGTTCCGAAATCTTCGGCCATCCGGAGGATCTGACCCAGGTAAAATGAGGCTTTCTCATTACCATGTTTCTTCGGCCATTTTCTGATGTCTCGGGCCATAACACGCATCCCTTTGATCCCGATCAGCCAGAAGGGGACTTTGATCATCTCATACACTGACTTATGCATCCCCTGATTCGCTGCCGACCGGTAATCAATCTCCGTTGGGATATTGTTGATCCAATACATCTTTCCTTTCGGCGCAAATGCCCCTTTCGCCCAGCGCACCCTCGCCAGATCTTCGTAGGAGAGGATCTGAGGATCTTCCATTACGGTATCGCTAACATGGTAGTTGTTCCCCTCTTTGCCGAAGATCACCATGTTGTGCATGTTATAATGCTGTCGGTATTCGGGAGGGAAGAAAGTGAGGTTGAACACCCCCACCTGTACCCCGGTCGGAATACCTTTTTCCAGGTTCCTGTCGAGGGCATCCATCGACTCCTTCTTATCGTTGAATTTCTTGATGACGGTGGCATCCACGCCCAGGTATTTCATGGAACGATGGAATACAGTGTTCGGGAAGTTCCGGAACGACATCATCGGTGCAAACATCAGTTTGAGAAACGGGAGGTAACTGAAATAGATCCCGCATCCGGTGCCGAATGCCATAGGTTCCGAAAGATCAAGGCCGTAAAAATTGAAAAGGTTGGAGGTAGCTCCGCTTTCGCAATGACCTGCCTGACGGTGTTTATAATCGATTACAATATCTTTGATAGCCATATTACAGAATTAAATTATTCAACTTTCTTTAGTTCCTCAATCGTGATGTTAAAAGCATCAGCATACTTTTGAAGTGTCTTTTCACTGAGCCGTTTAAACGGGCCGGGCTTCAGATGCCTTTTTACATTCCAGATTTTTATACCGGCAGCCATCCCAAGGTTCATGGGATCGAGCAGGTCTTTCTCCATGTGATAGGCAATGGGGCTCGCTTTACCAGACAGCACTTTTTGCCTGGCTTCCTCTTTTCTTTCATTGAAAAAGTCCCAGGCCTGCTGAAGTATGACCCTGTCAGGTTCACCGTGAAATTCTACTTTTTTTTCAAAGTTCCCATCTTCATTGTAGTAATAGAGCATTTCACGGTATTTTCCGTAGCGCTCATCCTTGTATACCTTATTATTGTTCTCTTCCATATTGTTGTTTCGTAAATATTACGGATCAGAAAAATTGTTTGCGAAAATAACTAAATAAATTAAAACCCGGTTCAGAGTCTTGTTTTTCCAATCTCCTTAAAAAATTTCTCTTCACTGTTGCCTATCTCCATCAGTATGTCAGACAATGTAAGAAAATTATCGCCGGAATCATCCCGGCTTTTGAAAAACCGGGCAGACCGGTATGAAAAGTCTCTCCAAAGGTCGGCAATCTCTCCCATTCGAAATGCGTCAGAATGCAGACCATCATGTTTAAACAGGTCGGCGGCTTCTTTCAGGAAGGCACCATACATATATCGGTAACCTGCACCTCCTGTCCCAAACTCTTCAATGGAACGGACAAACTGCAATAGGTAGAACATGGCTTTTTCATCCGGATATTTTTTAGGCCAGTTTTTCATGTCTTTCGACAGCTTTTTTATCCCATAAACACCGATGAACGGGAAACGCTGTTTGGTCATTTTGAATGAAGTATTCTTGATCGCTTCCCGGATAGCTTTCCTGTAGTCGGGTTCCTGGTTCACCTCCAGCACATAATACATTTTTCCTTTTGGGCCGAACATACCGCGTGCAAACCTTGCTTTTTTCAGATCTTCACTTGTCAATAACTGGGTGGTTTCCCGATTGGGTTCTGAAATGTGGTAAGTGTCATTTTCTTTCCCGAAAACGACGATATTGTGAAAGTTATACGGTAGCTGGTAACCGGCAGGAAAATATTTGAGATGATACATACCTACCTGGAGACCGGTGGGTATTTTCTTTTCAAGGTTATCGTCAAGGAGCATCATGGCCTTCCCGGGATCGCTGAACTTCTTGAATATGCCTGTTTTTACATTCAACCTGCGGGTGGTATTCCTGAAAACCATTCCGGGGCGGATCCGGAATGCAAATAACGGGGCATCCTGAGCCTTGATGAACGGCATGTAGGTAAAATAGAGCCCACTCCCGATCCCAAATGCCATCGGTTCACTTATTTCCAGGCCATTATGCTTAAGCAAACCTGCTGTTGCCCCACTTTCGCAATGGCCACTATGTTTATGCTCGTAGTCAATGATCATGCGTCGAATCCTTTCATTGCTATAAATTCATCCAAAGTTATTTCAAGGGCATCGGCATACTTCTGTATGACATGTGGTTTCAGACGTGCATAAACAGAGGGTTTCATATGTCGTTTGAGACGTAAAACGGAGATGCCAAGGAATTTAGAGAAGGCGAAGGGATCCAGGAAATATTTTTCCATAAAAAATAGCAGCGGAGTACTCTTTCCGTCACGTACTTCCTGTCTGATCCTCCCGAGTTTTTCATTGGTGATTTTCCAGAATTCATGACACATCAGGTCATCTTTCGGAAGATAGTCATAGCCGATACCCAGGCTGTAGTTGCCGTTTTGATCGTGCCTGTAGATGGGTTCCATCAGGTTATCGGCTTCGATCTTTTCCTTATCGTAAATTTCTTCTCTTTCCATAAGTTTAGATTAAAAATATCTTGAGCTGGCAGGAGGCAATTACCCGGTCATCGAGCAGAACTTCTCCCCGAACAACAGAAGCGTTGAATACTTCATGTTCTACAATGATTCTGGTTGTGATCACCTGACCGGCTTCGGGGTAAAGTTCGATCTTCAGATTACGGATCCCTCCAATAAATCCAACAGGCGGTTCTTTCCCGGATTCATAGGATCTTGATCCAACACCTGCTGCTGCTGTTTGAGCCATGTTCTCTACCAGTCCTGCTTCCGTAAAGATTCCTTGATCACAGAAGACATTGTCATCCCTGATAAGAAACGTGGACTCCACAATTACTTCGTCAGCTCTAACCAGTCTGTCCACCATCACCATTGGTGGCTTCTGTGGAATATTTATCTCTTCAAATGATGCCATAATGATCCTTTTCGGTTCCGCCCACGCATTCTTTTCATGAAGGTGACCACGTCCTCATCAGGGAAAACCCACCTTTTCCCTGTTTTTTCGGATCGTTCTTTAAGACTCTTGTAATCAATATTATCGGCGAGGTAGTATGCTGGTTCTATCAGTTTGTCGTCAGGTTCAATATAACCATCTGCCAATGCCAGTTCATGTAACCTCGTTCCCGGATAGATCCGCATGCCAATATAGGGAAAAAAGACTGAGTTATTGATTCGTTTCGAGTTATCAAAGCCCTCATTGATACTGTTTTCTGTTTCACCGTAACCCCCAAGAATCAGGAAATGTGCAAAATATATTCCTATTTCATTACACATATCAGATACATCAACTACCTCGTTTACAGTGAAATGCTTCCTGTAATGCTTTAACGTGCTGTCTGAAAGCGATTCCGTCCCAAACTCGATATGAGTGAGTCCCGATTCAGCAAAAAGCTTGAGCTCTTCCAGCGTTATGTTATGTGGAGAGAAATAGGCTCCCCACTGGATCTTAATACCAGACTCCAGAATTTTTCTGGCAAGTTCCAGATTAAACTTCCTGTTAATGTTGAACACAGAATCGGTAAAAAAGATGTAATTTATCTTTTTATTGAAATAGAGATCTTTCAGACTGTCGACAATCTTTTCCGGGTCCAGGGTCCTCACCTTGCTGCCTTCAATCAGGGGGTAGGTACAGTAAATGCACTCATACGGACAACCTCTCTTCGTCTGCAGGTTCATCATTCCGCTTTTCTTCCAATAGAACTGGATCATATCACTTGAAAAGGAGAGGTCGAGAGAACTGAGGTAATGATTCCTCGGATTAACAACTGTGCGGCTTCCCTCCTTGTAAACGAGGCCATCGATTGAGTAATTGGGAGATCCCTTCCGGATGCTGGTTAGCAGCTCATGCAAACTTTTTTCACCTTCACCGTAGATGCCAAAATCAGGTTGAAAATAGTTAAAGAGATCCTCAGGGAAGATCGAAAAGGCGGATCCTCCTATGATCAGAGTTGTTTCTGGTAAGGTATTCCGGATCTGGTCGATAATCTCTTTGTATCCAGTAAGAAAGAACTCCCGGGAAAGTGAGCTGACATCGTCAACGTTTCGAAGTGATACGCCTGTGATATCAGGGTTGTAGTGCTTTAGATAAGCAGTAAATTCCTGGTTGTTGTAAAGGTTCATATCAAATACCCGGATCTCAATCCCTTTCAGTCGTTCCTGAAGGTATGAAAGAAGGTAGGAGACACCCAATGGATAAACCGGGTAGGGGACTGCATAGCGGTTTGCTGAAACGAGGAGTAATCTCTTAGTGGTCATACCATTTCGTTTATGTAATCGGCTCAGGTTCAAATTTCCAGAAATCGTAGTAGTTAAACCATTGCAAAGGATATCTACGCAGGATCTCTTCAAATTTTCGAACATAAACGGTGACAGCTTTTCCAAGAATCAGCTCTCGTTTCTGAAGGTTTCTGGTAAATTCTATCTGATATAAAGGGGTCGCAAAGAAGTGATAATGAGATCGTGTCTCTTTTACTGCAAATACATAGGAGACCGGCACCTTGAATCGAGCTGCAAGGTTGACAGGCCCAACAGGGAAGTGAGCCGGTTTTCCCATGAAATCAATTGTGACTGTTTTGTTCCCTTCGATGAATCTGTCTCCATGCATGGCAATGATATCACCTGATGCAAAAGCCTGTTGGATCTCATTCAGGTGGTTATAATCTTCCCGGATAACGATAAAGTGGACATTTCGCTCCTTCATAATATCTTTTAGATACCCACTAATTCGTTTGTGTTCCGCATCAAAAACAATAATGTGGATACGCTTGTTGAGGCGATTCAGCAGATTCCCGGCAATCTCCCAGTTTCCTACGTGAGCGCTGATCAGCAACCCTCCGTTATGCATCTGCCTGAGGTACTCCTCTCCTTCAAAATCGAAGGTGAACTTATGTTGGGAGCCAGAGAGCATTGCTACTTTATCTATCAGGATCTGTCCGAATATATAGTAGTTCCGGAAAATGCTTATCAGTGATTTTGTTACGGAATAGCTTTGAATATTTCTGAAGTAGCTGTAGATGGAGCTGAAAGCCTCACGGGAATTGAAAACAAACCAGGCCACAACAAAACGGAGCAGGAGGTATGCAAATCGGATTCCAAGGTACTTTAACGTCCAGATAAAAATTTGATACCCTAAGACTCCTCCTCTGGTTTTACCTTGCCATGACGACATCAGGAGGTTAGTTTGGGTTAATGCGTTGGATGATGTAAGAATAAAAGTCCTGGAGAGTTTTAACCTCGATCATCTCCTCGGCTTTCATTTTAAAGCCGAAATTATTCTCTATGATGACAAAAAGGTCTACAAAGTCCAGGCTGTCAATGCCCAGATCCTTTTTTAAATCGGCTTCGTGCCTGATCTGCTCTTTGTTTATCTCGATCTCTTCAATCAACAGTTGATTGATCTTGTTGATAATCTCCTCGTTCTGCATCAGGATGGTCATTGATTGATGCAAAAATACATTTTTTTACAGAACTCTATTCGGAAAATTGCGGATAATTAGTGCAGAATTTGTTCCTCCGAATCCGAACGAATTGGAGAGGAATGCATTGATCTCATATGGTGTGGTAGAAGAGGCAATGTTGAGTCGTCCGGTAATTTCGTCCGGGTTGTCGAAGTTAATATTTGGGGCTACAAAAGAGTTCTTCATCATTAACGTCGAATAGATCACCTCGCTGGCTCCTCCCATCCACATTTCATGACCTGTCATTGATTTTGTACTGCTAACCAATGGTTTGGTTCTGCCAAAAACATCATCAATTGCATGTGCTTCATTGAGGTCTCCGGCCTGGGTGGAGGTTGCATGAGCATTGATATAATCTATCTCCGAAGCAACCATGCCTGAATCTTTCAGCGCTTTTTGCATGGCCCGCCGTGGTCCTTCTACGTTTGGTAAGGAGATATGTTCGCCATTGGAAGAGAAGCCATACCCCATTACTTCCCCCAGGATTGTTGCTCCACGATTTACTGCGGAGGAATAACTCTCAAGAATGACCGTACCCGCACCCCCACTTGGTACCAGTCCATCACGATTGCGGTCGAATGGACGGGATGCTTTTGTTGGCTCCGACTCATGGGTTGAAAAAGCATTCAGGGCATCAAAACTAGCTGTTGATTCAGGATTGATCTCCTGGGCGCCTCCACATATGATGATATCCTGGAGCCCCTGCTTAATCATTAGATATCCCATCCCTATTGCATGTGAACCACTTGCACAGGCTCCGGCAATGGTAAAGTTAATCCCCCGGAGACGGAAAATGACTGACAGGTTCATCGATACAGTTGAGTTCATTGCCTGGAAAATATAACCCGAGCCAATCATCATCGTATCCTTTTTCGTACGTAGAATGTCAACAGATTCAACAACCGGCACTGCTGAACTGTCATTCCCATATAGGATTCCAACCTCATGGTCATCCAGGTAACCTTGATCGATCCTGGCAATCTTCAGAGCTTCAAGCGTAGCAATGTAGGCATATTCAGCCTGGGCAGCCATTCCAATCCGCATTCTGCGATCCAGAACTCCCTTAAGAACAGGACGTTCAACCATGCCAGTAAGCGATGAGCGGAATCCCATTTCTTTGCGCAGAGGATCAAGAATAATGCCCGACTTTCCCAGGTACAATGAATCTTTAACCTCATCAAGGTTTTTCCCGATGACGCTGTAGATTCCCATTCCGGTAATGACAACTCTATTCATTAACTAGTGAAATAGTGAAATGGTGAAATCGTCATTCAGCGAAAATATAGAAAAAATTGATTCCTGAAATTTGAAATATATCATTCGTCATTCGAAAATCGTAATTCGCAGATCTATATCAGGTGTACAGTCCTCCGTTGACGTTTATTACTGCTCCTGTGATATAGGATGCTTCGTCAGAAGCAAGAAATCCAACGATCCCGGCAACCTCTTCAGGGTTACCAAAACGTCCTAACGGGATCATTGCTTTTAGCTGACTTTCGTCCATATCTTTGGTCATATCGGTACGAATAAAGCCGGGAGCAACTGCGTTGACCGTTACTCTCTTTTTGGCTATTTCCTGCGCCAATGCTTTGGTAGCACCTATTACGCCTGCTTTAGCGGCAGAGTAGTTGGCTTGACCCGGTAACCCCTTCAATCCTGATAATGAAACTACGTTGATAATCCGGCCGAACTTATTGATCAACATATCTTGTATCAAGACTCTGGTTACAAATAGAAAACTGTTCAGGTTGGTGTTGATTACATCATGCCATTCGTCGTCTTTCATCCACATTATCAGTGCATCTTTTCGGATGCCGGCATTGTTCACCAGAACGGAAATATAGTCGCCTTCATGGTGTTCAATCCATCCGTGCAGCGCTTTCTCAACCTCTTGCTGATTGGAGACGTCAAACTTCATAATCTCACCATCGCTCCCTTTTTCGCGAACCAACGCCAACGTCTTCTCTGCTTCATCCGTGTTGGAGTTGAAGTTGACGATGACATAATGTCCGGTTTCAGCAAGCTTCAGACAGCACGCCTTTCCAATTCCTCTGGAACCGCCTGTCACCAATGCATATTTCATAAATGCCAATAATAATGTGCAAGTCCGGTGAAATGGACTAGCCGATTAGTTTGAATGCACAAATGTAAACTTTTTAAAACAATTTTTTCGCGTACCTCATGGGTTAATTAATCATTTAAAACGGAGGAATTATGGAAATGCACGAAAAGATTTCCTGTTTATCAAAACGTTTTCCAGGATGCAACCTCCAGGAGGGAACATAAAAAAACCGAATCGGTTTCCCTATTCGGTTCTTATTCATTTATCTCTTCCAGGGTATCTCTTTTTTACCTCTTGAAAAAGTTATCGGGTTTCGGTCTGGCTTCATTTACCTTCATTTCCCTGTTGTCTACTTCGCGGCCATTCAGCTCTTCAATTGCTTTTGCCGCTTCTTCTGCATTTTCAATGACCACAAAACCAAATCCTTTGCTTTGTCCTGTGTATTTATCACTGATTAAATTGACTGAAGACACTTCACCATATTCTTCGAATAATTGTTTTAAGTCATCTTCATTTACCTTGTAACTAAGGTTTCCTACATAAATGTTCATACGAAAGTGTTTTGATTAAAAATGTTTTATTGAAGTAAAAAGGCGGGTTAAACTCGGATAATCAAATAGGAAGGTAACTCGGGCTTTTATTTCGTTGCAAAGATAGGTGTTTTTTTAATACCAAAAATAGTTGGTTATTTAGATTGATTCAAGAACAACTTGATAGCCAAAGATGATTCTCGGTAAAAATTCATACAAGTATATATTTAGTGTGTGCTTTGGCGCAGTCAGTCTTTCAAACACCTTACTGCGAATGCATGAATCGATAGGGCTGGATAGAAGCTAACACTTGGGGTGTAATCGGCATTCTCCACTACCACGTTCAGTGCGTGTGCCCAGGCTTTATAGGGAGAATGTGGAGTGGAGGACCAGAAAAGAATGGATCGGAGAACCTGGTCCCCGGCAGAAAACCTCCATGTGCCTGATTGGAACATGATCCCGGTTGTCAATGCATTAAAGCCAGAGTATCCCCCAAGTTTTAGTGGATTCCCTGCAAAACCTGAGTTGCCGAACTGTGAAAAAAGGATCCCCCATTCTATTTCTGATGGGATATGCCAGCCTGGAGGGCAAAGTCCCTGGCACCCTTGAGTGTCCTGGTACTGCATGACTTCGTTCCATTGATAAACGGATGTTGGATCCTGGGTACTGGATCCTGGATTCCTGTATCGTTCAGGGATGCAGTTATCTCTCTGGGGAGTTGTGTATGGTATTTCGCTTCCATAGTTCAGGTTGGTTGCCATCCAGCACTGGGAACCAATGAGAACAGTTGAATACTTCTTATTGTCACGCGGATCGGTAAGTGTATCTCCGCAGAGATGGGATGGGAGATCTGGGATAAAGATACTCCTGGAAGCGCTGTCAGTACATCCCAAACTATTGGCGTAAGTATATGTGATAAGATGGGTTCCCAGACCTGCAGCAATTGGATAAAATGTTGAACCTGATACGCCGGTCCCGAAATAGGTTCCCCCCAAGGGGATGGCGCCTTTAAGGGCAATAGGCTGAGCCTGAATGGTGGTGATCGTATCAAAACAGGATTCAAACATGACAACTGGGAATGGTGCAACGAAAACCGTAAATGGGCTCAACTGGCCCAAACAGCCAGAGTAATGAGGTATTACTAAATATTCCACCGAATCCTCGAAGATTCCTGCCAAAAAAAGTTTCTGGTCAAGGATGGTACTCCCCGGACCCGGATTTGGCGACCAACCGGTTATGTTCCCGGATAATTGGACACAGTTCCATGTAAAATCAGTTGATGGAACATTTGACGTCAATGTTATCTCCGTTGCATCGCCGCTGCATATCCTGCTGAACGGAGGGGTGTTGGAAAGGTCGGGAACAGGATGTACAACAAATGTATAATCTGTTACCGTACCTTGACAACCATTGATTTCAGGGATGATGTGATACACAACACTATCCGTTACGTATGAATGATTGACAAGGGTTTGGTCAATCAAGTCCGTAGGGTCTGTATTGACAGACCATCCTGACACATTACCGGATACCTGGGAGCAATTCCATGTAAACGAGGTTCCGGTGACAGCTGTCATTAACATCAGATTTGTAGATGCCATAGAGCAGAGCGTTTCCCGAAGAGGGAAGTTGGAAAGGGATGGCCAGGGTAAACAGTACACGGTGTAGTTTGTTGTATCCCCCGTGCATTCTCCTGAGTGAGGGATGATACGGTAAAGGACGCTTTGACTGGTAAGGCCTTGATTGGTCAAAAACTGGTTAATCTCAGTCGCCGGCGCTGTGGTATTTGAGGAGTAACCGCTAATAAAATGTGAAGATCCTTCTGCCAGCCAGGTGAACAGGGTTCCTTCGGCGGTAGACTGAAGGACCAAATCGGTGAATGAGCTGTCGCAGATCTCTTTTTCCAATGGAAAATTGATGAGATCCGGTTCGGGCTGAACAATTATCCGAAAGTCTGTTGTATCACCCTGACAGCCGAACAACGTGGGAACCAGGTGATAAATCACTGTATCCTGATAGTCCCCATTGTTTTGGATCAGCTGGTTGATGAGCGTGTCAGGTGAAGTTATGTTCTCCTCATAACCGAAAAGATTCGGGGAGAATGCAGTACAGGTCCATGTAGATGCGGTGCTGTCGTTGCTTGCCTGCAGGTTTACGTTTGTATAGGTGCTGTCACAGATTGTCTTATCAAGAATGGTATTGATCAGATCGGGTTGAGGGACTACTGACACCACGAATGTTGTATCATTTCCCAGGCAGCTTCCCTGTTGGGGTTGTATGTGATAGGCAACGATCTCAATATCCTGACCTGTGATTGTCAGGGTTTGATCCAGGATCGTGGTAGGAGATGTTTGATCGGAATAACCTTCAATGTTAGGTGAGCCGGGAATGGCACTCCAGGTAAAGAGTGTTCCCTGAAGGTTACTGGTAAGGGTGATGCCGGTAGAGGTATTGTTGCAGATTTGTTTATTCAGCGGGTCATTGGTTAACTGTGGGAGCGAATCAACAGAAACTGTATGGATAGCAGAGTCCATACACCCCTCGGTGGAAAATGCTTTCAGTTTTACCTGGTAGCTCCCGGGCGCCCCAAACATGTGAGAAATTGTATCCGAATCCGTGAGAACAGGAGGAGTTCCGTCATTAAAATCCCAGATCCTGTTGACGATTGTATTCTGGTTGATCGTGCTCGTATCAGTGAAAAAGATGGGGGAGGATTGACAGCCAGGAGTGAATGAGAACCCAGCGTCCACTTCGGTATAGGAGAGGGTCGTGTAGATCGTATCCTGGCAACCATTATAGGCCGTGATGATGCAACTGTATATACTTCCGGTAATGGGATTAGGAATAGTAATTGAATAGCCAGTTTCACCTGTACTCCATAGGTAAGTAAATCCAGGAGGGGCGGTTAAAATGGCTACCGTATCGTTTTGACAGAGTGCTACCTGCAATTCCAGTGCAGAGCAAAAAGTTGAAAGGTAGGCATATCCAAAATGGGCTCCCAAAGCGCAATCCCGTGTGATGAAAACGATTGTGACTGTCTCGCCGTCATAGGCAGAAAGATTCATCCCGACAGTGGTCCAGTCGCGCCAGTGAATTGGCGGCCCTGAACCTGGATAAAAGGTTCTCCAACCTGGCAGTCCGGGCTGGGCAAAAACGTAATAATATCCACAGGTTGAATCTAGTACATTGCCGGCAGTATCCTGGATCTCGATAGTAAAACTGGGCTGATCTTCAACCTGGTGACTAGGATCCTCGAGAACCACGGCATACCTGTATACGAACAGATATGATTGGCTGGAAACATTAACGTCATATGTTAATACTTCAGCTTGCGCTCCATTGTTATCGTTGCCCAGACGAGCCGAAAATTCATCTCCCTGGTATATCGGGATGAGAGCCCCCCCAGTGTTAGGATCTCCTGAAACAGGTTCACGCAGGATCAGGTGTCTTATAGGTGGGGTTCTTACGAAACCGCTATATTCAAATGGATTGTTGAAGGTTCCATAATATCCTTTCCAGTTGTTAAAGTCGTTGTAAAAGTTTGAGTTCTCACAGTTGGTTTGGGTTTGGGCCTGCAGGAGATGTAGTGGCAGGAGAAATATGCAGAAAAATATATGTAACCCGCAGAATTTCACGGACTAAAGATACTACTAAAAATAGCTAATTCCTAGATATATCAAGAAATTTAATTTGTGGGAGGGAATTAAACCCGGGATATCTTTGCCATCCCGTATATTTCTATGTGTACTAATAAAAAACCACCTACTGAGCTTTGTCTGTAAGTGGCTGATTACCTGGTGACCCCGACAGGATTCAAACCTGTAACCTTCTGATCCGTAGTCAGATACTCTATTCAGTTGAGCTACGGGGCCATTAGAGGGTGCAAAGGTACACGTTTTTTGATTTTTAATCATCAAAAACAAAAGAAAAAGGCCGTCCGGTCAGTCGCAGCCCCTTTTTCAACAGATGATGAGGCAGTTTGTCCACCACTTAAAAATCATACGACCGATTCATACATTTCACCAATTCCTTGCCAATGCCAATGCGGTATCCTTCAGAGAAGAAGTTGATAAATCCTGTTGGACTGATGAAAATAACGACCGGGTATTTGTCGGAACGAAGAACATCCAAAGAAGAAAAAAGCAGATCAAACGGGTAGGCCTCATATAAGGCGAAGATTGTTTTCCCGGGAAGATTGCTTTTTTCTCTCTTAATAAATTGATCCATCTCATCCCGGGTAGGAAAGAGAAGGATAAGAGAACCTTCCCATTTCTCAATTTCATCTGCTTTTGCCTTAAGATCTTCAACAAAATGTTTTGTAGGCTCTTTGTCTGATTCAATCCATGCCATAATAAGGCCGGTAGAAGGATTAATTCGAATACCCTTCTCTTCGAGATCCGATTTAAGTTTGCTCTGCTGGAAAGCGCCGAATACCTGAGGAGGAGTGAAATCTTTTCGCAGGGTGACCGGGAGTTCGACTGTTTTGCCAGCATCTAATTTGATCTGGACAATACGGGACAGAACTGTACCATCCCCTAATCTGTTCCCCGTAACTATCAAATAGGTGCCGGGGACAAGATGTAGTGTGACAGGGAATTCATCTACCAGCTCACTGTTTTCATAGTCAAGGGTCCTGAAAAACCCCTCTTTGTGTTGTTCAACTGTATAGTGATTGTAGTACTCCGGTTCTACAGGGTTTTCAGGATCATTGAACAGGATAAGGGTGACATTCCGTTCGGCTTCAGCCGGAGGTTCTTCGAAATAGATGTCTGTCCAGGATTCATCCCGGAAGTATTGGGGAATTTTGGTCGCAGGTTCGAGCCGGGCCGGGATCCCAAAACTTCGGTATACTGCAACAATAAAGATATCTCTCGAATGAGGATCCGCCACCTTCATCTGGGATACCCCAACCGGAGTCATAGGTGCCCGGCTGTAGTTGGCTTTTTTATCGATCGAAATGTTGGTTTTTACCCAGTCGACAAGTAATTCTGGGTTTTCCCTGGTATTCTCAATGAAACCAGGCTTAAATTTTTTCCTTAAATAACTGTGGTAAGGTTTAAGCAGCTCATTATCAATACGGGGATTCATTACGTAAGGAACCAGGAGGTCATGATAACTATTGTCAAACTGGTGAACTGGTGAACTGGTGAACTGGTGAGTATTGGTATGTGAGATTGCATTTTTCAATATAGCAGGGTCGATATCATGCAGATCTTTCTCAGAGATTGCTCCAAGCAGGGGGAAAACAAATTTCTTTAGAGTATCAGGTGTTTCGGAGACGAAGGTGATAATCTCCCGCCAGTTTCCTCTGGAAAGTTCCAGGAACTTCCACAACTCTTCCGGGTCTGATCCCAATGTGGCTGACAGTCGGTAAGCTTTGGAGGAGTCGATGAATGTTGCTTCATAGGATCCTCTCAATTTGTCCTCGAACTGCAGTCTTTCGCTGTTTTCAATTCTCACGGATTCCTCAAGTTCATCGGACACATCCTGAGCAATAGGTGGTGTGAAATCAAAATTCAATCCCCCTGTGATTTCTGTAGTAAGTTCCAGGTAAACATTTACTGTGTCCATCGACCGCACGTCAGCGCGGGCAAATCCGTATTTCCCGTTTTTTGTTGCCCAGATAAACAGATCTCCATAACCAGTCAGCAATGATGCCAATCCATTTTTATCAGCCTTGGTTTTCAGTAATGGATAGAATTCAGCATAATTGTAGAGCTGGAATTCAACTTCTGCCTCAGGGATTGCCTGTTGATGAATATCCAGTATCCTTGCCCAGATACGCTTGGTTTCAGTATAATTTGAAAGAATATTGATCTTTGTATACCTCTCATCTTTCAGCAACACATCTTCCTCTCCCTCATAATCGCCAAAAACGTTGGTGTTGACAAGCATAGCCCGTTTTGCCGGAGCGGTAAACCATGCAAGATCGAGGTCGGGTTCCGGTTCACATGCTCCAATGTAATGCCACGTTGAGTCAATCCAAACTTCCACCCATGCATGATTATCATCTCCATGGGCCCATCTTGGCGTATAGCATTGACGGGCCGGAATCCCAACAGCACGAAGGGCTGCCGTGGTGAAGGTGGATTCCTCTCCACAACGGCCGTAGGCTGTTTTTACGGTAGCCAGTGGTGAGGAGGTTCGGCCGTCGGTACCTTTGTAAGTGACCTTTTCATGACACCAGTGGTTAACCTCAAGAGCTGCCTCCTTCATCGACATTCCCTTGATACGGTCCTTTAACTCAGAAAAAAATACCCACCTGGAAGAGTCCAGGTTTTCGTTGTTTACCCTGATTGGCAGCACAAAATGGCGAAAAATATGTTCAGGAATAAGGTTGCCCCACGAAAATGTATCTCTTGCGCCCAATGTGCTTTTGACATTTTTCAGAAAGAATTCTCCGTCATAATCAGCGAGGTCATTCAACGACATGTAGGCATAGAGAAACTCAAGCGCTTCATGCTCTTTCGTAGAAAGGTGTTGCCGGAATACCCCAAACAGGGTGTCAGAACGATGTTTGGCAAGCTCCTGTTGTTTTTCGAATTGATTCCTGATTTTTTGCCGGTATTTCGAATCGGAAATAAAATGGTCGCCATTGTTGCAAGATAGCGATATCAATAATGTAACTGTCAGACAGAGTGAGAGAAAGGATTTCATTATTGTTCTAGTTGTGGTCTTTTCAAAAGTGCCCATCGGTTGGTGAATTACGGCATAGGAGAAATCAGGATTTGTTCTGCCATAAAAGGATCATTAGAATTTGAGAGATAAAGATAAAGGAAATGAACAAGAATGAGCAACAATTATGAATGCCATGAATAAATCTATTGAAATAAATGCGCAATCCATGGCAATCTATGCGCAATTCAGGTGCAATTCATGTACAATTTATGGCAATTTCCAGAGCATTATTACCCTTGTTCCGTTCTCCCGATGATCTCATTCTGCAGATCCTCACCCAGGTCGTTGAAATAATCCGAGTATCCGGCAACCCGAACAATCAGGTCACGGTATTTCTCAGGAGATTTTTGGGCATCCCTGAGGGTGGAGGCAGATACAACGTTGAATTGGATGTGATGTCCGCTCATGCGAAAGTAGCTGCGAATCAGTGAAGTGAGTTTCTTTATGGCATCCTCCCCATCGAAAAAATCAGGAGAGAATTTCTGATTCAAAAGAGTCCCTCCAGTACGGAGATGGTCAATTTTGGCAGCAGAGTTAAGGACCGCGGTGGGGCCTTTCGTATCTGCTCCCTGGAAAGGGGAGATCCCTTCTGATAACGGCTGTTTTGCTTTTCTGCCATCAGGCAGTGCTCCAATTACACTGCCAAAATATACATGGGAAGTGGTTGGAAGCATGTTGATCCGATGGATTCCGCCAATTGAGGTTGGATGACCATCCACTGCTTCAAAGAACATTTCAAATACCAGCCGTGCCTGATCATCTGCGTAATCGTCATCGTTGCCATACTTCGGGGTATTGTAAATCAATTCAACCCGGAATTCATCCCAATCTTTATAATTCCCGTTAATGGCCTCCAGAAAGCCAGTCATTGTAATTGTTTTCTTATCGAAAATATGGTACTTCAGAGCAGTAAGTGAATCCGTAAGACTCCCAAGGCCAACTCCCTGGATATAGGTTGTATTGTACCTGGCGCCTCCTGAGTTGTAATCCTTTCCGTTCGCAATACAGTCTTCAATGATCAGCGAGAGGAAGGGGCATGGCATCAGGGTGGAAAAAATCTGGTGGATGGTATTGTTCCCTTGTATCTTGATCCTGATGAAGTGGTTGAGCTGAACCCTGAATGCCTCCAGGAGTTCTTGAAAAGTTGAAAAGTTTTTCGGATGCCCGGATGCCGGCCCGATCTGTTTTTTCGTCCGGGGGTCAAAACCATTATTCAGCGTGATCTCAAGAACCTTAGCCAGGTTGAAATACCCTGACAGGATATACGCTTCAGTACCGAAGGCACCTGCCTCTACACAACCGCTGGCTCCGCCATTTCTGGCATCTGTAATATCTTTCCCTTGCCTTACAAGCTCTTCAATGATGGCATCTGTATTGAAGTAGGATGGCTGTCCGAAGCCGGTTTTTGTGATTTGCAGCGTACGTTCAATGAGGCTGTCCGGGTTCTTACGGCTTACCTGGACCATAGAGCTTGGCTGTAGTAGCCGCATCTCTTCAATTACATCCAGGATGATAAAGGTAACTTCGTTAACCCCGTCAGCCCCGTCAGGTGTTAGTCCGCCAACATTGATAAGAGAGAAGTCAGTGTAAGTATTGCTCTCCAGTGCAGTGATGCCGATTTTGGGCGGTGCAGGATGGTTGTTGAATTTTATCCAGAAACTTTGCAGCAGTTCAATGGCCCGCTCTTTGGTTAATGATCCGGCTTCTGTCTCTCTTTTATAAAACGGGTAGAGATGTTGATCCAGCCTGCCGGGATTGAACGAATCCCATGGATTCAATTCAGTAATTATACCGATGTGAATAAACCAATAGTGCTGCAAGGCTTCATGGAAGGTTTCCGGAGCATTGGCAGGGACCTCGCGGCAGATCCGCGCAAGCTCTTCAATTTCCGAATGCACCCCCAAACCCCCTGAAGGGGGCTTACTCCCTCCCTTGTTGGGGAGGGGTAGGGGGAGGGGTAAAAGACTTTCAAGTGACTGCGCACACCTTTCAGCAAACAGGATGATGGCATTGGCCGCAATCTCCATAGCCTCCAGCTCCTCTAATTGTTCATTTGTCTCTTTGTCATTGCGAGCGGAGCGAAGCAACCTGATACCGGATCTCG
>CALCGJ010000085.1 GCA_937900965.1 uncultured Bacteroidota bacterium
GAGAACGGGTTTCTAAAATAAATGATAATCCTACTCAGAAATCATCGATAAAGGCTAATAGATTCGATTTTGGAGTGACCGGCGGATTTGGAATCTTAATTCCGGTTAAAGAAAGATTCGTTGTGACATTTGAAGCAAGAAACAACTTTACTTTATCACCTCTAAACGACAATCAAACGTCAAAATTTTATTCTCTCGACTTTTTAATTGGCTTCTCAATTTTCAACCATTGAGAAATATTATCATGCTAATAAACAGGAAATTAGCCAAGACATAGAGTCAAATTCGGAATAGTAAACTTCTTATTTCATTGCCGTTAACAAGCTTGCAGTTTAGCATGTCGGCTAAGTTAGACGTTAGCTATCTTTATAACATGAAATCCCGACCCTCTCTCCACCTCCTCTTCCTAACCATTTCCTTAAGAAGAAGGTTCCGGATTATAAACACCAACGGACAAAATGCCGTGATCAAAGATTTTATAGAAGCTTTGTCATGGAGATGAAATGAATTATTAATTTGGTGTAAATAGACCTGACAGCCAGGCGGGACAAGGTTTACTTAACCTACATGATCCCATTTACGGATTCCCGTTTAAAAAATGTGGAATCCATTTGTCCTGGAATTGAAAAAAGTATTTACTTTTAGT
This sequence comes from uncultured Bacteroidota bacterium, assembly GCA_937900965.1. Lineage (GTDB taxonomy): Bacteria > Bacteroidota > Bacteroidia > Bacteroidales > FEN-979 > QYOJ01. The sequence continues at coordinate 647 of CALCGJ010000085.1, forward strand.
GCATGAAAACTATTACGTTGGAGTTATGATTCGACATCCCTTGATTTGCCTGCTTTCATTCTCAATCTTCTTTCATCTTGTATCAGCCTCCATTAGTGCTCAAAATTTACCGGACCTCCCTCTCTTTATCAATATTTGCAGCAATACGTAAATGTTAACACCAAATCAATGAAACGACTTCTAACCTTCGCACTCCTCATCAATCTAATTCCATCACCTGGTATGAGTCAATCATGCCTACCAGATGGAATCGTATTTACAACACAGAGCCAAATTGACAGTTTCCAGATCAATTTTCCAAATTGTACTGAAATTGAAGGAGATTTGCAAATAGAGGGCCCTGTGTTGGGGGGATCAAACATCACAAACTTAAATGCTCTGTATGTTTTGACTTCGATTGAAGGAGATCTGGTAATTTCAAGGACGGATGCTCTAACTAGCTTGACGGGACTTGATAATATTACATCAATTGGAGGTGATTTAAAGATAGAATTAATAGAGCACGTTCAAACACTAACTGGTTTGCATAATATAAGTTCTATTGGCGGAGGAGTTAGTCTCTGGAATAATCTGGAATTACAATCATTGCAAGAGATATCAGCACTTAATTCGATTGGAACCTTCCTTCGGGTTCAGGATAATGATATGCTTACTAATCTTAATGGATTTGAGAATCTGACAATTATTGCTGGGGATTTGTTAATCAGCAGCAATGAGAACTTATTAAGCGTAGAAGGACTAAACAATATTTCTAGTGTTGGAGGGAGACTTGAGATTTGGGTTAATCCCAATTTGGTAAATTTAAATGCATTAGAAAACATTACAACAATTGGGGATAATTTTAAGGTATATAACTCCCAATCTATTCAAAACCTTGAAGGGCTTAATAATCTGACTTCTATTCAAGGAGATTTTGAAGTTTTTAGTAATCCAGAGTTGATTAACTTCACAGGACTTGAGAATGTTGCGTTAATAGGAGGAGCTATTTATATAACTAAAAACACCAACCTTAGCAGTTTATCTGGTTTAGAAAACTTGTCATCTATAGGAGATTATCTTTGGATTACCGAGAATCCTTCATTGATAAATTTTGAAGGTTTTGAAAAGATCACCTCCATTCCCACATATTTATATGTATACGAGAATAATTCTTTACTGAATGTTAGTGGCCTTGAGAATATTACATCAATTGGTGGTTATGTAAGTTTCTTTAATAACTTGAACTTATTGAACATGGATGGACTTACAAGTTTACAAACAATTGGCTCAAAACTCAAAATATCAGGCAATACAGCTCTTGCGTCAGTCACAGGATTTGGTAATTTAATTTCCATTGGAGATTATTTGGAGATAAGCGCTAATGCAAACTTGGCTAGCCTTAGTGGATTAAATAATATCGCTAGCAATTCAATAACTGACCTGAAAATCTTTGAAAACAATTTCCTATCAGAATGTGATGTTAAAAGTATCTGTGATTATCTGTCAAGTCCAGGTGGAGATATTGAGATCCATGATAATGCAACAGGCTGTAATAGTCAAGACGAGGTTGAGAAAGCTTGCGAAGATATTGGTATTGAAGAGACTGCTTTGAATAGGAGTGTGAGAATTTATCCGAACCCTGCTAACGCTGAAGTCTATTTCTCCTTTCCAGCGGGAGAGAGACCGCTTAGAATCTTAATTTATAACCAGATCGGACAATTGATTATTCAAGTAAACCAAGAGGTAGAGTCGATTGATGTTTCAGTTTTACATCCAGGAATATATGTTATCGAGATTGACTTAAATGGGGTATTTATCCATAAGAGGGTAGTGATTCGATGAATTGTTGTGTGCTAAATAAGTCAAATAATCACAGACGGTTATGTATCAAGCATTTCTGTGATTAGTGGAATTGGCGGTGGTTGTGACAAAGAAGCATCATACCCATGCAAATTACCTTCATGAATGGTTTTTGTAATGATATATTATTTACATTTGAACGGCCTTGAAATGTTATATAAAGTGACTGATGAAAAACATATATCGACTTCTCGTTCCCATTGTATTGTTGCTGCCACAGGTGCACCATGCACAAAATTACAGCTTTGAAAAGGTCCCTGAATGGGTGACGAACATTGACATCCCCCTTGAATCGTCCGTGTCGAAATATGATATTTTGTCAGGGTATTATTTTACACTGGCTGATTTTCAGCTGAATCTGGATGAGGAGGCGATTTTCAAACACGAAGTGATCAATGTCTCATCATACAGTGGTATCACGAATGCATCCCAACTCTCTGTAAAATATGATACGAACTATCAGAAGCTGAAGATCCATAACCTCTATATCTGGAGAAGGGGAAAGAAGATTGACAGAACCGGCGATTTGAGCCTGGAAATAATAAATAATGAACAAAAGCTCCATCAGGGAATTTATACAGGGCAAATTGTGGCGTATGATATTCTCAACGATATAAGAAAGGATGACCTGATAGATTTTTCCTACACAATTGTTGGGGCCAATCCAATCTTCGATGATGAGAGATATCTTTTCATCCCTATGGAAATGATGAATCCTGTTGATTTGTATTCAGTGCGCGTGTTATATTCAAAGGATAAGGATTATATCTACAAATGTGTTGATTGTGACAGCCTCTTTTTTTCCTCATCCGTTGACGATAAGTACAACATTATTGAAATCAGAAACCGGAATGCAAAAGCATACGAACCAGAGGACTTAACACCAAGCTGGTGCATTCCCTACAAGTATTTTACCCTGAGCAGCTTCCACTCGTGGACTGAGGTAAATTATTGGGCGCAAAGGGTTTTTAGCTTAGATATGGAACCTCATCTCGACAGTGTGTTCAGTGAGATTTTCACTGGAGAGGAGACGACAGAGGACAAAATCAATAAAGTCATCGATTATGTTCAAAATGATATCCGTTATATGGGCATTGAATCCGGGATCGGGAGTATAAAGCCATTCCCGCCCGAACAAGTAGTAACCCAACGCTTTGGCGATTGCAAGGACAAATCGTTGCTACTGGTTTCCCTGCTGAAGCAAATAGGTATAGAGAATGCCTATCCGGTTCTGGTCAATACAATTTTCCAGCATGAGGTGGATAAACTGTACCCCAGCAATGAGGTGTTCAATCATTGTATTGTCACCTTTGATTATCAGGATACCACATACTGGGTTGACCCCTCTTTTCCCCAGCAAGGAGGAGATTTCAAGAATTTGTATAACATCGATTATGGCAAAGCCCTGATAATAGGGTTACCGCAGGATACCCTTGATCGCATGGCAGTGAGAGATACCAGATCGGGTGCAACGGTTACAGAGGAGTTCACAATCAACTCGTTTACAGGCCCCACTGCGGTTAAGATTACATCCAACCGTTACGGCTTTGAAGCTGACCAGCGAAGAATAGTCATGGAATATTATTCAACCAAAGATATTTCAGACTTAGTAGCCAAGGATCTTGGATTGCTCTTTCCTGTTGTAACTAAAACAGAAGAGGTCGAGATCGCAGATGATGTCGGGAATAACAATTTCATGGTTACCTATTATTACAATGTTGACGATTATTGGAAGGATGGAGATGAAGGAACAAATAAAGCTACCAAGGGTTTCTGGATTTTTAAATTCGAGCCGGTGTTTCTCTATCAATACATGAATGTGCATGCCTGTGAAGAGCGAAAGGTAGACTGTTTACTGAATCATCCCGTCAACCTGAATTACAGCGTGATCTTTCATTTTCCTAATGATTTACTTGTACTGGATGATATTAAGTCCTATGATAATGACGTCTTTTCTTTCGAAGAGAAGATTGAACAAACAGGAAAAAATTCACTGCAGATTAACTACAGATACATAACAAAGAACAAAGCAATCAAAGCGGAGAATTACAAGAACATCTGTGCTGAACAGAATAAGATTGCCAAAGACCTTCCTGTCATTATCTATTTTAACAAATAATAACTGCCCCCATGAAACACCTTTACAGCAACTGTCTCTTTCTGCTTCTGGTATCAAATATTACATATTCACAGGATACAATCAGAATCTATTTTGACAAGAACTGGAATGAAATTACTGATAAAACAGAAGCTGTATTCTATAGAAAGGCATTCCCCGGGAACAACAAGATGTGGGTGGTGAATGATTATTTTATCAGTGATAATATACAAATGACAGGGTCATATAAATCAGGCAAGCTTAAAATACAACAGGGATTATCCAGCTACTACTATGAAAATGGACATAAGTCGTCAGAAGGGTTGTTTGCCAAGGATAAGAAAACAGGTGAATGGACCTACTGGTTTGAAAACGGGCAAAAAAAAACTGCTGGTGAATTCATAGCTGATAAAAAAGAGGGGGAGTGGCAATATTGGAGTGAAACAGGTTTCGTTGACACGAAAGAGTTCTTCATCAAGGGTGTCATAACCTCGGCTGCAGGCTTCTATGAAAATGGCCAGACCAGGTACAGCGGGGAATATACGAACGGAAAAAAACAGGGCGAATGGACCAGTTGGAATGCTAATGGCAGGATTATCTTCCAGGGCAGTTACAGCTATGGATTGAAGCAAGGTGAATGGATCCGGTACTTCAGTGATGGCAGCATGAGGTTGTTTTACGATAACGGTGTGTTGGAAGGCAATCCGCTCGGAGGCATTGTCAGAAGAAAATAAAAAGTACAGGTTGCGGCAGTCCGGCATATCGTGTTATCAGGCCGATAAAATAGATAGTGATTTAACCCGTTAACTAACTATCACCTATATTTGC
>CALCGJ010000086.1 GCA_937900965.1 uncultured Bacteroidota bacterium
AGGATAACAGCACCTACAAATAACCCAAGAATTCCTGAGACGATGAATCCTCCGATAGCTCCCAGAAAGATAACAACCATAGGTGCTGGTGCTCCTTTCCCCAGCAGGATCGGTTTCAGAATGTTATTTAAAGGGAGAATCAAAACCACACCAACCAGCACAGCAATGGCATCAAATGTACCGGCAGTGAAAAACATGTAAATAATAACAGGGATTGCTACCGGGAGTATCCCAATCTGGACAATCCCTAAAATAAACATCAGCAGAGCCCATAAACCGGCAGCGGGAACCCCGAAGATCATAAAAACCAGTCCTGCGAGCAGCGCTTCTATCAGGGCGACTCCAAGAATTCCCCGAGCAACATTCCTGACTGTCCGCTCTGCATTCTCTGCATACTCTTTCCCTCTTTCTCCAAGTAGCTTATGAGCAATATCATAGGCCGATTTACCTCCGGCATCTGCATAAACCAACAATACCCCTCCGATCAGAATAGATACAATGAACTTCAGATAGCCGAGTACACCTCCACTGATGACTCCTAATAACCAGGTTAAAACTACCTGAAGCTGAGACTCGTATTCCGTTATCATCCCTCCCAGGTTAGTGGATGCCCTGGTCCAGAAGCCATGTGCCGATTCTCCGACCAACGGCCACGACCTGACATGATCGGGCGGTGGTGGAATCAGTGCCTGATCATTTTTGAAAAGATCCAGAATTTGTTCAACACCGCTGACTAGTGAACCGGCAAGTAACCCAAGAGGTAATATTATAATGATCAAGGCGAGCAAAGTCAACAACAATGCAGCAAGTTTTTTCCGTTCTCCAAGCCGCTGTTTCAGCCAGTTGTATCCAGGATAGAGGGCGATTGCAATGATAATCCCCCAGATTATCATCACCATGAAAGGCTGGATGATCAGGTAGCACCAGACCAGCATAATAAGGACCAGTCCAACCCTGATTGATGTTTCAAGTACACGGGTAGTCAAATTGTCTTGAGTAACTAAATGTTTCGGTTCAGACATTGTGTAAGTTTTGGTGTTGATTATAAATAAAACCTAAAAATAGGGTTTTTCTAACCTATTTCCCTTCAGAATAATGCTCCGCTATCTCCAGAAAATTGGCCAGGTAAGTGATCCCCTGGTTGTAATCGTTGATCACAGCACCGTGAAACTGCTCACTATAAGCCGGTCGTTCAGAACTTTTCAGTGTTTGAATGTATGAGCTCCTTGAGGTCACATGAAACTCACTGTATCTTTCATCCTGCATAAAAAGAGCGCTTACCGGACTCACAGCCCAGCTATGAATCTCAACAGCTCTGTAAGGATTGGGAACATTCTTAAAGATGGGATCATTGACATATTCAGGAAGGATTTGAATCTCTTCCGGAGTCTCTCCCTGGTTCAGCCGGAACATCGTATCATCAAACCATCCCATCCAATGCACAAAGCTCATCCCATAGGCCATGGCATAGAATTCATTTCCGGCACAAATTCCCATCATAGGTATGTCATACACGTTTCGGTAGATCTCAAATTCCCCGTAATATTCAAACATTGGCAGGTACTGCCAGTCAGCGTTATTTCCACTGAAGATTATGGCCATCGGGCGGGTTTTCAGGTTTCGTAAAACCTCCAGAGAGAGTTCGTAATGTGGAATAGTAACTGACTGATAACCACGCTCCTTAACAAATCCGGCCAAATTTGTATAGGTATATCCATTCATTTGGTTTCCGATAAGCAGTACATACCTGCCCTTCGGAACTTCTGGGATTTTTGGTGTTCCATGGGTATATGGGATGATAGTATTCAGCTGGGCCTGTAAAGCATTCTGTGAATAGATTACAAGTCGGTAATAGCGTGTGTTAACAGGCTCAAAATCAATGATATTCCTGTAGGTGTCATTTTTTTGTATTTCTGTGCCTTCAATATCAGACCAGGTGATGCCATCATTGCTTCCCTGCCACACAAAATGGATAAGCCATCCTGCAGCAGGTGTGGTACTCCTTGTAGAAAGCATCCAGAACCGGGCAACCGGTGTTGGTTTTCCCATATCCAGGATCACCCAGGAGAAGGGTTGGCCGGAGGTTGGAACGCTGTTCCAGTATGTGATCTGACCCTGATCATTCCAATCTGTAATATTCTTCGGATCCTCCCCGTCTGATACCATAACCTTCTGAACTGAAGCCCTGAGGAATCCGGAAAAAGTTCTTGAATTTTTCACATCCATATAAAAACGCGTTTTCACCCATTTGCTTTTTTCGCCATCAGAGGTGACAGTCCGGGCCCTCCAGTAATAGGTGCCATCATCTAATTCATCCCCCGGCTTTACCTGGAATTCTGAAATGTACCTGTTTTCCTGAGGAATTCCTGAATAACTGATTGTGGAGCCAGTTGAAAACTCCGGATCGGTGGATAACTCATACTCCAGGGTATATGGAACCAGTATCCCTTCCGGATTTCCAACCGACAAAATAGGTCGGGAGTTAGTTAATACCATATCCAATTGAGGATTGTTATTTAATGTTGGAGGTGGAATTAGATCACTGATTTTTGATTCCATTGGAGCGTTGCATCCAAAAAAAAGCCACATTGTCAAAAAAGCGGATAACAGGAAGTGTGAGTGTTTCATGTTGGTTGGTTTTATGAACCTGGTTTTCATTAATGATAAAGATGCTAAGTTAGCGAATAAATACGTAAGGTGAGATGATCTGATTACTCCGGCAAAGACTAATTAAAGTGAGCGTTTTTTCCACTCTATCCGCGCTATCTATAAAATTGTATTTTTGTCAGAACTCTACTAACACGATATTTATGAGACATCTCTTCATCAGTTTGCTGCTTGTATTGGCAGTAATTCCCGCTTCAATATTTGCCACATCCCCCAAAAAAGGAGACTCTTCAAGACTGACCGAAAAAACCTTTGCGGGCTTAGCTTTCCGGAGTATAGGTCCCGCTTTCATGTCGGGAAGGATTGCGGATATCGCCATTGATCCCGAAAACACGAGTACCTGGTATGTGGCGGTGGGTTCCGGTGGGGTATGGAAGACCACCAATGCCGGGGTCACCTGGCATCCACTGTTTGACGGACAAAAAGTCTACTCCATCGGGTGTGTCACGATCGATCCAGCAAACCCGAATGTCATCTGGGTTGGAACCGGTGAAAACATCGGTGGCCGCCATGTTGGTTTTGGCGACGGCATCTACCGCAGCAGCGATGGGGGCTCCATCTGGACCAATATGGGGTTGAAGGATTCGCAGCATATCTCAAAGATTATTGTTCATCCAACGAATTCCAGCATCATCTGGGTTGCCGCCCAGGGCCCGTTATGGGCAAGTGGCGGAGAAAGAGGATTTTACAAGTCCGTTGACGCTGGAAAAACCTGGAAAAAAACCCTTGGGGATGAAACGTGGGTTGGAGTGACAGATATTGTAATAGATCCCCGTAACCCCGACCGTTTGTATGCAGCCACCTGGCAACGGCACAGGAATGTGGCAGCCTATATGGGTGGAGGCCCGGGTTCAGGAATTTCCCGTTCCGAAGACGGTGGTGAGACGTGGGAGAAGCTCAGCAAGGGATTGCCCAAATCCAATATGGGTAAAATCGGACTGGCAATATCTTCCCAGAAGCCGGATGTGGTTTATGCTGCCATTGAACTGGACCGGAGGACCGGTGGTGTGTTCAGATCCACAGATCGTGGTGCGTCCTGGGAGAAGATGTCTGAAACCGTTTCGGGAGCTACCGGCCCCCATTACTACCAGGAGCTTTATGCCTCTCCACATCAGTTCGACAAGATTTATCTCGCTGATGTAAGGGTGCAGATTTCAGATGATGGCGGAAAGACCTTTAGCAGGATGAAAGAGGAGAAAAAACATTCCGACAACCATGTGATCGTATTCAAACAGGATGATCGTGATTACCTGCTGGTGGGTACCGACGGGGGAATCTTTGAAAGCTTCGACGGGACAGAAAACTGGCGTCATGTCAGTAATCTGCCTCTGACTCAATATTATAAGGTTGCCGTTGATGATGCTGTTCCCTTTTATAACATTTACGGAGGGACACAGGATAACGGAACACATGGAGGCCCTTCTCGCACAGATAAACGTGAGGGGATCAGCAATAGTGACTGGTACCTGATCCTTGGGGGGGATGGCCATCAACCGGCAACCGAACCCGGAAATCCGGCCATTGTTTATGCCGAATCCCAGGAGGGATACCTTTCCCGGACCGACCGGACTACCGGTGAGATTGTGGGTATCCAGCCTCAGCCTGAACCCGGGGAACCTTTCGAACGCTTCAACTGGGATTCACCTATCCTGGTGAGTCCGCACATGCATTCGCGGATATACTTTGCCTCCCAGCGTGTCTGGAGGTCTGATGACCGTGGCGATAGCTGGACAGCAATTTCTGATGACCTGACCAGGAACCAGGAGCGGATTACCTTACCGATTATGGACAACACCTGGAGCTGGGATTCTCCCTGGGACATGGAGGCCATGTCGAAATACAACAGCATCACGTCGCTGGCTGAGTCTCCGCTGGCGGAAGGGTTGATCTATGCCGGAACTGATGATGGCCTTCTCCAGGTAACCGGAGATGGTGGGATATCCTGGAAGGAGATCGAAGTAAGTTCCCTGCCCGGTGTACCTGAAACAGCATTTGTCAACGACATCAAAGCGGACCTGTTTGATGCCAATACCGTTTTTGTCGTCCTGGACAATCACAAATATGGCGACTTCAATCCCTACCTGTTTAAAAGTACTGACCGGGGCCAGACGTGGAGGTCGATCCGCGGCAATATCCCTGATACCACAATTACATGGCGAATCGTTCAGGATCACATCAACCCCGACCTGCTGTTCCTTGCTTCAGAATTTGGTATCTGGTTCACCATCAACGGGGGTGAAAAATGGGTGAAACTCACAGGTGGCCTCCCCACAATCTCCTTCAGGGACCTGGCAATCCAGCGGAACGAAAATGACCTGGTCGGAGCCTCTTTCGGACGAAGCTTTTATGTGCTGGATGATTACAGTCCGTTGCGGGATTTAACCGAGGAACAACTTCAGCAGGAAGCTTCCCTGTTTCCTGTACGTGATGCCTGGTGGTATATCCCGGTCATCGGAACAAGTTCGGTAGGGGCATCCTGGTTCACAGCCCCAAATCCACCTTATGGAGCGGTATTCACCTATTACCTGGCAGAAGGGTTCGAAACTAAAAAAGAGACCCGGAGGAAGAGAGAAAAGGAGCAGATTAAAAAGGAAGAACCAGTTGCCTTTCCCGGGTGGGATAAGGTTGAAGAGGAGCGACGGGAAGAGAAGCCCCTGGTCCTGCTGACTGTCAGGGACAACGATGGTGACATAGTCAGGCGTATCGAAGGGCCAGCAAATAAAGGCTTCCATCGTGTTGCCTGGGATCTC
>CALCGJ010000087.1 GCA_937900965.1 uncultured Bacteroidota bacterium
GAAGGACGAAGGACGAAGGACGAAGGACGAAGGACGAAGGACGAAGGACGAAGGAAGAAGGACGAAGGACGAAGGACGAAGGAAGAAGGAAGAAGTGGTCCCGTTGCGAAGTACCGCCGCAGGCGTACTGAAGCAACTTGGATTTAGGAGTGAAATCGTTAATCGAACATCGTAATTCGTAAGTTGAACTGCCCAGATGGCGGAATTGGTAGACGCGCTAGTTTCAGGGACTAGTGTCCTTACGGGTGTGCAGGTTCGAGTCCTGTTCTGGGCACACTTAAAATGAATAAAAGCTCTATAGGTTAACTACTTATAGGGTTTTTATTTTTAACGGGGGACTGTAGGGGGGATGGTAAAAATTAGATTGACGCAGTTCTGAACGAAGTTTACTTCTGATTCAATTAAGGATTGAGTTTCAAATTCCCCTACCTTCACCCCGGTGCTTCTCCAGAATCGATTTTCGGTTTGACCGCCGAGGGGTCGATTACTTTAATTAAATAGATCCCCATCGACAGACACTTAGCTACTGGATCTCGATAGGGCCTTGTTTTCACCATACCCCTTTACCTCAGACGCACGATCTCAAAGCAGAGAGGCACTATCCCCGCTTTGTGTTAACAAAGCGTAAATCAGTAAACGGGGTTGGATTTTACAGGGTCAGAGAAAAAGCATTTCCCCCGTTTTATGTAGTAATCATGTCTACCGAGTCAGTGTGATATACCCTTTAGCCTGAAATGATTCTCCGTTTAGAGTTTTATAATTTACGATGTAAACATACGTGCCTATTGGGCATAGTTGTCCTCTGTACATGCCATCCCAGCCTGGTTCCATTGATGTAGTTTCAAAGATCATCGTACCCCATCGGTTGAAGATCTGCATCGAGAACTTTTCAACGTCATTACCGACTGGGCGAAATGTGTCATTGAGACCATCGCCATTTGGGGTAAACGCTGTGGGTATCCAAAACTTGACAGGACATTCATCAAGTACAATAGAATCGATTTGGGAGCATTCGCCAACATAGACATGCACAAAATAGACACCAGGTTCCGAAACCAGGAATATTGAATCAGTCGTTCCATCCTGCCAGAGGTAAGCTGCATCAGGAAAGAATGCATTCAGGATCAGTGGTTCGTTGCACAATGGCTTATCTTCACCCAGGCTGACCATGATCTCGGGTTGGTATTGTATATTGGTTTCAATCACCGAAATACAAGCCACTGGTTCAGCCAGGGTGTCGTAATAAAGACCGGCGGATGATTGAAAGGCTCCGCCCGCAAAATAGTGAATCCCCGAACACAGCAATGTATCAATGTGCTTCATAGGTCCCTGTACCCATATAAATAGTGTATCTTGTGTAACACTGTCAATTACGCAACCATGATCTGAGATCATCTCGCAAATAACCTGATCGTCGTGGTTAGGCAGGCATGCAAATGTTGAGTCATTGGTCCCCGTATTGATTCCATTCAACCACCAATGGTAGAAGGGTAAAGGGCCACCGTTGCTTGGTATGGCTGACAGGGTTACAGAATCTCCTTCACAAACCGGGCTTGTTGAAGCTGTTATCTCAATTCCAGTGGATACTTTTACCTGCAGATGCAACACCACAATGTTACTGACAGCCTGCTGGAATAAAGTACAAAATTCCTCAGAAGTGACGATACATTGCACCGAATCACTTTCAATAGGAGTGTAAGTAAATACCCCTGAATCGGGACCAACGGTAACACTATTCACAATCCATTCAAAGTGAGCGTCAGGACCCCCCACCGGAGGGTCAACCCGCAAAGTTACGGTCGATCCTTCGCATACCGGGTTGGATGAAGCCTGAATGGAGCAAGCCAAAGTGTCGAGAGGGCTTACGGATACCACGAACCGGACCGTATCCCCAAAACAGGGAGCAACAAATGGAACAACGCTGTAGACAACCGAATCAACTGTATTTCCTGCGTTAAAGATCTGCTGCTGGATCGGATTCTGGGTGCCGGGAGTTTGTCCGGTCAGGTTGGCTGAAGAGGCCTGAACACTATAGGAGAAGGTTGTTCCTGCTATATCAGATTGCAACAGGATGTTTGTGGTATCACCTGAACAGATTGAAAACAATCTCTCGTTATTGATTATCATGGGTGATAAGACAGGATCAATCCGGATTCCTTCGCCGTTACTTCCGGGACCGAACGGTCCTGCGCCACAAAGGTTGTTCCATCCCCTGACTTTCAATCGTTTCGGGCCAGGTGGATAAGCTAAAAAATCTATACCAATGGAAGAGCCGGCATCTACAGAGTCAAATAAAATACTGCCGGAAAGATCCATCAACAACCATTCATACCCGGCGGATTCGCAGCCAGGTAGTGGATTGGGATCAACCGTATAAACAGGTATCGGGCGTGTGCAAGGTGTTACTGGACCGGTAATTCCATCAGGGACATGAGGAACGCACTCCACCCTGAACCTTCCGAGATCAAGCAGGCTACTGGCAGCGTACCACCAGGTATTTACCGTATTCTGGGATCCTAATCCATATCCAACACCTCCGGTCCATTTGTGGCACCCTGAATCTGGTAATACGGCATAGCATCCGTCTAGCTGTGTCCTCCCACCATCAGTAGCCAGCAATGTATCATTCCAGTAAGTAGCGATTGGAAGCCCGGTCGGTCGTACAAGATCGATGATGAATCCCTGTGGAAGTGTCTCCACATCATATAGGGCCATGTTCGTAAGACCGTTGATATAATTCATAGTGATCCCAACACTGTCACCGCATGGCACAGGTTCACCAAGTGCATTGAGTCCATCCCAGTAGAGTGCATTTATTCCGGGATATACCTTGTGTTTAATGGTCAAATCCTCAGGTTGGATACCTGGAGAAAGGTTGGATTCAATGTTCAGGTTTACATCTCCATACTTATTCACCGCAAAGGAAAATTGGAATGTACCATCACAGCTATGGGTTATGCCTACGGTATCGCCTAAAATATTCCCAAGCGTTCCTGTCGGGTATTCAAGTGAGTCAGGATCGCTGACAAAGATTTTATATTCGGCATAATGGTGATTTCCATGCCTCGACATGCAACTGCTGTCCCACCTGTAAGGCCAGGGGAAACAACCGTTTCGCGTGCTTGTCACATCAAAATTCCAACCCCGCATATGGTTGTAATTCAGGGCTGTAACAATGGAATCAGAAGAGAGGATGTATTGTTTAGCAAGGAAGGCTTGTCCGGGACTTGCATTATTGTAGGTGTTGAATCCCCAGTTCTTTGACCAAAGACGCCCGTCAATTGCAAGGAGAGGTGATTGTGTGGTATCTATGACTGTAATATCAAAGATTCCCATCCCGATCTCCTGCGACTGGGGAGAAGGCGGGATGATGAACTCGATGCTGTAGTCTCCTGGCACAGTAGGGACGAAAGTCACAGGATTGTACCCGGCAGGGTTCAGGATAAGCGGGCCGGCCACAGCCTGTGAATGGTATAGGATACACCCTTGTGATAACGTCCCATAATACACGGTCTTATAAAACACTGTCGTTCCGTTCAGGGTTAGTTTGAAGGTAAGTGGGTTACCGATTTTGAAACCCATGAAAATCTTTTCGCCTGGACTGGCAATATGGATAAACAATTTCTGATCAGGATCACACTGATCTGTGGCAAAGCATCTCCGTACGCCACCACCGTTAGTAATCCAGAGGTCACCCGGAAAGGTCGAATCCGGCCTGAGTTGTTTCGTCCCTTCTGCAAAAAGAGATAAAGGGAGTAAAAGCAGAACGATGATATACTTTGCTTTCAAACTGCTGTAAATCAATCTTCTAAACACCTCACACTAAGCGCATTCGCCCGGTAACCTGGATAATATGACACCGAGTAGTTGTAGTCATTCATCCCATGCGCCCAGGCTTTAAATGGACCATGTGATGAGGAACTCCAGAATATGGTTGCAAATCCTTCAAACTCCCAACCTTTGTTGAATACAACAATTCCAGACAACTGTACATTAAATCCTGAATATCCAGAATATAGCAACGGACTCCCAGCAAAGGCATTCCCCTGGTAAAATGCAAACAACTGGTTCCAGTCGGCTTCGGAAGGAACATGCCACCCAGGCGGACACAAACCTTGGATTTGCTCTGTGTCTTCATATCTCATAAGCTCGTCCCATTGATATACTGCCAACTGCCAACTGCCCACTGCCAACTTGTATTTTTCCGGAATACAGTTGTTTCGTTGGGATACAGTAAAAGGAATTTCAGAACCATAGTCAAGATTACCAGCCATCCAGCATTGGGGACCTATCTGGACTGTAGGATACACTGAACCATCCCGAACATCAGTCAGCAAACCTCCGCAGGAGAAAGGCGAAGCCTGGAGATTAAGTAACCTCAGGTACCCGGTATCAGAACACAGTGCGGAGTTCGTGTACAGATAGGAGAGCATATGGTTGCCAGGTCCGGCAACAGAAGGATAGAAGTACCCGTTGTTAACACCAACACCTGAATATACACCACCCAGGGGTATCCCTCCACGGAGTAGTATCGGTTTTGCGTTAGTCGTTGTGATCGTATCAAAGCAGGGGGTGAATGCCACAAAAGGCGCAGGTGATTCATTCATGAGGATTGTATCTGATATTGCCGGATTGTCGGCTATACATTCAAGATTCGATGTCATCATACACCAAACAAGATCCTGATTGGCCGGCGCATAGGAAAAGAGGGGGGAATTCGTTCCGGTGGGTATACCATTCACGGTCCATTGGTAGGTTGGATCAGTACCTCCGTTTATCGAGACTGCCAAAAAACTTACGGAAGCTCCATGACAGAATGGGTTTGGACTTGCAGCGACTGATACACCGGCAGGAAGGGATAGATTGCCAATCATTGTGATTGGATTGCTGGAAGCCGGATTGCCGGATGTGCAAAGTTCAGATGAAGTGAGGATGCACATCACGATATCCCCATCACCGGGATTGCAGACAAAAAGAGGAGAGTTGCTTCCTGCACTGATCCCATTAACCATCCATTGATAGGAAGGAGTACTCCCACCGTTTTCAGGGTTCGCAGTGAATGAAACCGAGGCGCCGGTGCAAAATGGATTTGGGGAAGCGGTTATGGAGACGCTAACAGGTTCAGACGGAAGAATTGTGAAGATAAAAGCTATTGGATTACCGGGACATGAATCAAACCCGGGGGTAACGACGTAGGTCACGGTTTCGGAGATTGGTCCTGTGTTCAGGAGTGTCTGGGCAATCACGGTTCCGGTATCGTTAAAAAACCCGCTGACCAATGGAGAACTGCCAGTGGCTGTCCAGGAAAAATTCACACCCGGATAATTGCCAGTCAGGATCAGATTGGTGGTAAGTCCGCTGCATTGTTCAAAAAAGGTCTGGGAATTGGTGATCTCCGGGATGGGACTGACCCTGACAAAGAATAAATCAGTATCGCCCGGACAGATCTCAGAAAAGGGAACAACCCGGTAAATGACCGAATCGGTGACGGTTCCGGTTGTGGTCAGCACCTGTGACAGTGGATTCTGGGTGCCACCGGAATATCCGGACACATTCGGAGATGTCGCTTCAGCTGTGTAAGAGACGGATGCCGTGGGTGGTGAGGTTTGGAATTGCAGCGTAAAGAGTTCCCCGGAACATTGCGTAAAGGTGTTTTCAGGATTGGTAATGGATGGAGCAGGCAGGATGCTGATAAGGATGCCTTCACCGGGGCCGAAGGGGCCCGCTCCGCAGGATTGATTGTGTCCCCGTACTTTCAGGTATTTTTGCCCCGGGGGGATCCCGGAAAAGTTGATTGTGAATATAGAACCTTGTCCGGATGAGTCAAACTCGGTGAGACCTGTTGCTACATCCACCATGACCCATTCATATCCATCCGGATCAGCCCCGGGAACAGAATCAGGAAACACAGAATAGGTTGCGACGCCTGAATTACAAACGGTAGTCACTCCGAGGATATTTTCTACAGAATCGGGAGGCCGTTGAATCACGGCAGGCGAAAGATTCAGGCTGCTGCTGGTAGCATACCACCAGGTATTTACGGTATTGACCGAACCTAACCCGACACCAAGGTAATCGCCATCCCAGGCGTGACACCCCGAATCAGGTGGAGTCGGATAGCATCCCGATAACTGGAGCACACCTCCCTTGTGCTGGAGAAGTGTATCGTTCCAGTAGGTTGCAATGGAATCAGCGTAAGGACGTCTCTGCCGTATCAAAAACCCCTTCAGATGGCGTTCAACATCATACAGGGCTATGTTTGTCAGCCCGTTTACATATGTCAGTCCGATCGTTACCTCCGTGTTTGCCGGAACCGGATTGCCGAGGCCATCCATGCCGTTCCACACAATCGTATTGGATCCGGCTTTGACACTGTCCAGTATGCTCACATCTACAGGCTGAATCCCGGGTGACGGATCAATCTCAAAGTTGATCCTGACGCTGCCTGGTTTATTTACCGAGAATGAAACAGAAACCGAACCGTCGCATTGAGGCACAACGGTGATGGTCGATTCATTGATCATCCCGAGAACACCTGTCGGGAATTCAACGGAGTCGGGATCATTGACAAAGATCCTGTATTGTGCGTAATGGTGGTTACCGGGGATTGACCTGCAGCTGCTGTCCCAGGGTACCGGAGGAGGGTAACATCCGTTGCGGGTGGAGGTCACGTCAAAATGGTGCCCACGCATCTCATTGTAATAGATTGACGTGACAATCGAATCATCGGTGAGAATATATTGGGTAGCCAGAAATTTAGCGGCCGGAGAAGAAATTGAGCTTGTGGTGAACTGCCACTGGCGGGTATACAATCTACCATCGATGGCGACTCTGGGAACAGCGGTCGTATCGATCACCGTCACATCGAGAATTGTGATAGCCACAGGATCGAAATCGATGCTGTAATCACCAGGTGCGCCGGGTTCGAATACAATGGCGTGATATCCTGAAGGACTTATTATATCAGGCCCTGCGTATGCCTGGGAGTAATAGTCAATCCAACCAATGGATCCTGAAGTGATTGTTACAGGCCCGAATACCACGGTTTGGCCCAATTTGATGCGGAAAACGATATCGTCTTGAAAGTAACTTGATCTCATACCGAGATATACTTTCTCTTTGTCGCTCCCCACTCGGATGTAGAATTTATGCAGGGAGTCGCACGATTCGACCCCAGTACAAGGATAACCACCTTCTGGGTAAAAAAGGATATCACATAGTGTCGTGGAATCGGGTTGAAGTTGTTTTGTCCCTTCCGGGAAGACGGTTTTGGTAAAGGCGAGATTAGATATGCCCAATATCAATAAGAAGGGAAAAAAGTAGTTGGTCTTCAGTGACATCTATGCGTAATTACATCAATATAACAAAGATACGATTTATTCACAGTGATTGCAATAGTTGACCATTTCTCCAAGGTGAAGATGGTGAATCTTACCTGTTTCCAAGTAGCTCAAGTATGCCCCACATCCTTATTAAAAGTGATTTCCCAGCTTTGTGAAATGGTCACTCTGGATACGCCGTTGGTTTTGACCATCTCAGGCCGATATTAATAGACCACCCCTAAGAATAGATTGTTAATAGGTTGAGGTGGTAAACCAAAATCGGCGGAGTGTGGTCATATGATCCGTTTTGTCCACCTGAGCCATCCGCCAAGCATCCTGAACTGGATGTATTCTTGTAATGATAAAATTGCGGCTTTCACTTGACTTTTTGTTTATATTTCATATATTTACATGCATCTTACGAATTCCTAAACCATTCACTATGAAAAGGGTAATCTTATTGATTGTTGTCCTTACCTGCATCTCAGGATATGGACAGGTTGGTATTAACACTGATGGTAGTGATCCGGATGGATCGGCCATGCTGGATGTGAAGTCAACCACAAAAGGTGTATTATTTCCCCGTATGACACAAATCCAGATTGAAGCAATCTCAAATCCGGCAAACGGATTGGTTGTTTTTTGTACCACTGATAATAAGTTCTACGTATTCAGACAAAGTGGTAATGAATGGAAAGAAATTGCGTTTGGGGCAGGAACAATTAATCCGCCATTTAATTGCAGCGATTCTTTCACAATAATCCATACAGAAGGAGATGTGGCGCCTGTCACTAAAACTGTTACGTATAGCACCATTGACAATATTCCCGGTGAACCGTCAAAATGCTGGATCACGAGCAATCTTGGTGCCGACCATCAGGCAGCCGCTAAAGACGATGCTACTGAGGCTTCAGCCGGCTGGTACTGGCAGTTTAACAGAAAGCAGGGATACAAACATGATGGTACAACCAGAACACCCAATACGACATGGATAACAGGTATTAATGAAGACCTTGACTGGGAGGCAGCAAATGATCCATGCGCTCTTGAGCTCGGAACTGGTTGGCGTATCCCCACCTTTACTGAATTGAGTAACGTAGACATTACCGGTGGTTGGACAAACTGGAACGGCCCATGGAACTCTGCATTAAAAATACACGCGGCCGGGTACCTGAGCGACAGCAACGGTTCGCTGAGTGGTCGCGGCACCCACGGTACCTCCAGGAGCAGTACGCAGGGCAATCTTTACGAAGGCAGGTACCTCTCCTTCTACAGTAGCTATTGCGCCATGTACAGCTACACCAAGGCGTTCGGCTTTTCGCTGAGATGCCTGAGGGATTAGTTGCGGCCGGACACAAACAAAACGACCGGAAGGTAATTTCCGTTGATACAACGCAACGTGCATCCCCACGACTTGAAAAAGTTGCTATCCAGATAGCTTTGGGCAATATCAAAGATCAGGGTTGCACCCTGGTCTGATGCAGTATGGGTGATCGTAATCGGATTGCCACAAGTCAATGGAGGAGAAATAGTGCCAGAACCAAAGGCTATCTGTTTCCACTCTCCGAAGGGGGCAACGTAAATATACATCCTGCTGTCGGTTGTGCAAAATACCTGTAATCCGTTAGCCGGGTTGAGTATGGATGAAATCTGGGTTTGTGTCATCCGGGGAATCAGCAGCCCTTTGTTGTTGAAGTTTACATCCAGACCTGCTGAAGGGTCGGGATTGCTGCCATCAGTATTAATGGCAACCTGCGAAAAGAGATTGCCGGAAATGAACAGAACCAGTAGGGTTAATATGAAAAATTTATTCATGGGGGTGGCCTATATGTCAGATAGAAACATGTAAAGATATACAATCGTTATCAATTAACAAGATTTAGACTGAAAATAAATAAGAAGGTAGAGGGATGAAGGACGAAGGATGAAGGACGAGGGACGAAGGACGAAGGATGAAGGACGAAGGATGAAGGACGAAGGACGAAGGACGAAGGATGAAGGATG
>CALCGJ010000088.1 GCA_937900965.1 uncultured Bacteroidota bacterium
TCACCATTTCACCATTTATGAGACCTCTCCGCAACATAGTCCACCTCGATCTCGACACGTTTTTCGTCTCCGTGGAGCGGCTTGTCAACACTGAGCTGGAGGGGAAGCCGGTAATCATCGGCGGAACTTCCGACCGGGGGGTAGTGGCGAGCTGCAGCTATGAGTCCCGGAAATTTGGGGTACATGCCGGGATGCCGATGAAGATGGCCCGGTTACTATGCCGGGATGCCGTTTTTATCCGGGGCGACATGGAGCTTTATTCGAACTATTCGCATACGGTAACAGATGTAATTGCGGAGCGGGCACCGTTGTATGAAAAGGCCTCCATTGACGAACACTACATCGACGTGACGGGGATGGATCGTTTTTTTGGCCTGCTGCAATGGGCGCATGAGTTGCGGCAGGCGATTATCAGGCATACCGGATTGCCAATATCGTTCGGACTTTCTGTGAACAAAACGGTTTCGAAGATCGCCACCGGGGAGGCAAAGCCCAACGGAGAGCTTTTTGTGCAGCAGGATGGGGTAAAGCCGTTTTTGGCGCCTCTTTCCATCCGCAAGATTCCGATGATCGGAGAGAAGACTTACCGGTTACTGCGCTCAATGGGTATTGTCACCATCGATACCCTCAGCCAGATGCCGGTAGAGATGATGCAGCGGGTGATGGGAAAAAACGGGATCGTGATCTGGGAAAAGGCCAACGGTATCGACCGCACTGCCGTCCATCCGTATCATGAAGCCAAGTCGGTGAGTACTGAAAATACATTCGATCAGGACAGCATCGACATCGTACGGATGAAGGAGATCCTGGTCAAGATGGTGGAAAAGATATCCTATGAACTGCGCGATAAGCAGAAGCTTACCTCCTGCGTTACGGTGAAGATCCGCTACTCGAATTTCGATACCCATACGTTGCAGAAGCAGGTTCCCTATACCGCTTTCGACCATGTGCTTGTCCCGATAGTGAAGGAGCTCTTTGACCGACTTTTCCAGCGCCGCATGCTGATCCGCCTTATCGGTGTCCGCTATAGCAGTCTCATCACCGGAACTCCGCAACTCAATATGTTTGAAGACAGCACAGAGATGATCAATCTCTACCAGGCGCTGGATAAGATGAAACACAAGTACGGGCCGAAGATCGTGAGGAGGGGAGTGGCCGTGTCAAATAGTGAAATAGTGAAATGGTGAAATAGTGAAATTACGTTCTGTCACATACAAAGTATCAAGTCAAGCTGGCTTTGAATTTTCCCTTTCCTTATTTCTGTATGATAAGCGTCTGGGTTTCAACCTTACCGTTAGCCTGGACAGTTATGATATATGCCCCATCAGGATATGCAGACAGGTTTAAACTGGGCGCAATACCCACCAGCCCTGACGATGGAAAGAGTAAAGTCCCCATTTATATGAGTCACGGTACCTAAAAGGGTTGTTTTTGCCGTACCTTTCACTACAACTGATACACCCGGTAAACCCAGGTCATCTTCATCAGAGATGATTTGTCCGGAAATTGTTGGCACTTGTGCTGAGGCTGTTGAAAAGAAAATTACCAGAATGGAAAGGGTTAGCAGGATTCGCATAGTAAGTATCAATTAGCACCCTCAAAGTTATATTATTTTATAGTTTTAGGATACTTAAGTTTTAATATACCACAATCATGATACTGTGTGAGGAAATACTTCCCTTCAAGTGATTTTGGAGAAACTACCTGTATTGAAATAAAATAAACTTGCGTTGAGGCTGTTTTTTCATATATTTATGCGTTCGTAACCCTAATAGATACATAATCTAGTATCTATATAAGTGAATATATGTCAGCTATTTTATACAGACATACAAATAGAAATTACCTAACCTTTTAATTATCAAATCATGAAAAGAAATGTCCGTTTTCAGCTTAGCAGTCGTTTGAAGAACGTATTGTTAACAGGGTTTTTACTTCTGCTTATTTTTGGAGTGAACAGGGTTCAGGCCGAAGTTCATTTTACTCAAACAACCAATGCCGACTTCAACAAAGGAGTCCTGAACAATTCAGTTGTTTCGAGCGACAATGTCTACCTGCAATTCCACGCCAATGATGTGGGCACATGGCTCACCACAACGGTTCTGCCACAAACCCTGTCCGGCCATAAAATGGTTTCCTGGAACGACAGGTACGTATTTTTGGTAGGGGGTTACAATGGTCTTACCTACTCCACCGGAGTATATAAAGCAACCATACAAAGCGGGGGCATCACCTCCTGGACGGCTCAGAATGCTCTTCCTGTCGCTCTGAAAGATCCGGCTGTTGTAGTCGGGACCAATACTATCTACGTGATAGGCGGCCGGGATGGTTCCCAGGTCTACAATACCATTTACTATGCTTCGATTGCCACTGACGGAACATTGGGAGCCTGGCAGACTTCTGCCGTTACCCTTCCGGTGAATCTTTGGGGGCATACCGCCGTGTACCTGAACGGATACATCTATGTAGCGGGCGGAGCAAGCAGTATGACAGAAACTGACGCAATCAGTTCAGTATACTATACCCAGGTTAGTGCTACAAATACCTTGTCGGCTTTTTCCACCGGAACCGTTCTGCCAGCCACACGAAACAAACACAGTATGGCGACCTATAACAGCAAGCTATATGTGCTGGGCGGATATGCAAACGGAGGCACCCGGGCCAGCACTGTCTATTCTGCAAACCCAGGGGTGGACGGTTCCACCGGAGCATGGACCACGGAAACGGCCTTGCCCCTTGCCATCAGTAACCATTCATCAGTGGTAACAAACGGGTTGATCATGGTTCTCGCGGGGGAAAATAATACTACCCTGAGCAATGTGGTCTATTATGCAGATGCAGATGCAGGAGCACTCACCTGGGTAACCTCGCCCAATGTGATGTACGATTATGTCAAGGATGGCTCGGCATTTACCGGGAACGGCCAGGTTTATACAGCAGGAGGAACAAATCTTTCAGCTGAGCCGATTCATAACTGCCGATATGCCAACCTGAACCTGAGTGCCAACTATGTGAACCATGGAGTGTTTGTATCCAACCCTTATTATGAACTCGGGGCCGAAAGAGTTATTGACTCCCTGATCTTTACTTCAACATACAATGCCACGTTTGCCAATTGCCAGGTTTCTTACCGGACAGCGCCAAGCAGTGGGGTTTGGGGAAACTGGACAGCACTTACCAGTACATCCCCGATCATTGTCGGCCAGACGAAACAATACCTTCAGTAC
>CALCGJ010000089.1 GCA_937900965.1 uncultured Bacteroidota bacterium
TTGTTGGATAAAAACAACATTAAGTACTTTTTAGATTGTTAATGATGGATATAAACAACAAAGATTGGTACGCAATGAGTGATGATGCCATGATAAAAACAATCGGAGCATTTATTAAACATCATCGTGTGGTTCAAAATAGAACACAGCAAGAAGTGGCAAATGATGCCGGGATTAATCGATCAACGTTAAGCCTATTGGAGAATGGCGATATTGTGAATATATCTACGTTAGTTCAGGTATTCCGTGCCTTGGGTTTGTTACGAATTATGGATGTATTCACAATTGAGACCCAGGTAAGCCCGCTTAAACTAGCAAAGTTGGAGGAACAGAGGAGAAAAAGAGCGAGCAATAAAAGAAACAACGAAAAACCTGAAAGTGATTGGTAATGGTAACAACTGCATTTGTAAATATATGGGGAATAAGGGTCGGAGCAATAGCTTGGGATAGTAACACCCGATTAGGTAGTTTTGAATTTGACCCTTCATTTAAAACGAAATCCATTGATCTGGCTCCAATCAAAATGTCTATTGATTCTGACAGAACTATTTTTTCATTTCCGGAATTAAGAAATAGTTCCACATTCAACGGCTTACCTGGACTGCTGGCAGATTCATTGCCTGATAACTATGGAAATACACTGATTGATGTTTGGTTAGCTCAACAAGGAAGACCTCCGGATTCCATGAACCCGGTCGAAAAATTATGTTTTATAGGATCTCGGGGGATGGGGGCATTAGAGTTTGAACCTGCCAAATTTAAAAAAGCTAAGCATACATTTAGTGTTGATATTGATGAATTGGTTGATTTGGCACAGCAAATCCTGCATGAACGAGTGGGTTTTCATGCCAATCTGAATGTTGATGAGAAAAGAGCAATGCAGGATATCCTTAAAATAGGTACTTCTGCAGGAGGCATGAGAGCTAAGGCAATCATAGCATATAACGAAAAAACCGGGGAGGTAAGATCGGGCCAAACCCGCGTGCCCTCAGGGTTTGAACATTGGCTGATAAAACTTGACGGCGTCAATGATTCAACGCTGGGGTACCCCAAAGGTTATGGTAGAATTGAAATGGCCTATCACATGATGGCCGTTGATTGTGGCATTGAGATGATGGAGTGTCGGCTTTTTGAGGAAGGTGACAGAGCTCATTTTATGACCAAAAGGTTTGACAGGGAAGGATCTGAGACGAAGCATCATATCCAGACATTGTGTGCAATGCAACACTTTGATTATCATGATGTTTTAAGTTATAGTTATGAGCAGCTGTTCCAAACAATGAGAATATTGAGATTACCCCATCCCCAGGCGGAACAAATGTTCAGGAGGATGGTGTTCAATATTTTTGGGTATAATTGTGATGATCACACAAAAAATTTCTCATTTAGACTAAAAGAAGGAAAAGCATGGGAGTTATCTCCGGCCTATGATATAACCTGGTCATTCGATCCATCCAGCCAATGGGTGAATCAGCATGCATTAAGCATTAATGGGAAAAGAAGGAACATTACAACAGATGACATGCTCGCAATTGCAAAATCCATTCGGGTTAAAAATGGCAAAGAAATTATAAGCCAAATACGCGATATCATTGATAAATGGCCCTCCTATGCCAAACAAACCGGTGTTTCATCAAAAAAGACCCATGAACTATATTCAGTGCTGAAATCCTGATCACTGAGGATCATCGGTTGAAAATCTCACCCCTTTCTGTCCAGTTTGCCGTAAATGGAAATTCACAAAGGTATGCTTGTGAAAATATTTTTCACTAAGCACGACCTCCTTCCGGAATTGTCGCCTTCCAGGTTCATTCAGATTTTTCCTCCGGAATAATCATGACCTGAATGCTTGTTTAAAATTTTCACTTCCCATGTTTGGCCGGGTAAATTTCATTTACTCACCGCGGCCAACAGCTGCTTAACATTATCAAGCTATGAGAAAACCGATCATGAATCCGGACCTTGCCAAAGAAAACAGCAAACACTATGAAAACAGAATCCCTATGCGCTTCTGGGCAGAGGATGACATTCCAAGCCAGAAACTCCTGCTTAAAGGTAACAGTAGCCTTTCTGATGCTGAACTCTTAAGTATCATCATTGGCTCGGGTGTTTCCGGGGAAAACTCCCTGGAGATTGCCATGAAAACACTCTCGACGTGCCAAAACAACCTTTCCGAATTCTGGAAGTTCAGCGTTTCAGATCTTCAGAAGATCAAAGGCATCGGCCAGAAACGTGCCGTGAAGATCGCTGCCATGTTTGCACTGGCTCGCCGGCGAAATGAGTCAGAAGTGATCTTTAAAAAGAAGATCTCAAAAAGCCAGGATGCCTTTGAAATCTTCCATTCCCTCATTGGCGACCTTCCCTATGAAGAATTCTGGATCCTGTTGCTGAACAGGGGAAACAGGATTGTTAAGAAAGTGAAGATCTCCGAAGGCGGGATCTCCGGGACCGTCGTGGATCCTAAGAAGATCTTCCAGATTTGTTTGGAACAGCATGCTACCAGCATCATCCTGGGGCATAACCATCCCAGTGGCAACACAATGCCCAGTGATGCCGATACTAAGATTACCAAGAAGATCAAGGATTGCGGCATTCTGCTGGATGTTGCCGTATTGGATCACATTATCGTCGGAGAGGACCGGTACTATTCGTACGCAGATGAGGGTAGCCTTTAGATGCAGGTCACTTGATCAACGAATGTTATTTCAAAACATAAAAATATTTGCCTCAAAGCAATAATATTCATTTATAAGTGTTATATTTGCAAATATTTTACATAATAGCCTTATAAAATGGTATTAGAGATTCGTTTAAGCAACTTTTTCTCTATAAAAGATGAAGTTGTTATGGATTTCAGGGCTGCTAACCTGAAATCTCACAATGTTAAGGCTCTGAAGGATAATTTATTCGAATTCGATAAATCATCCGTACTTAAAACAATAACGATCTATGGCGCTAATGCTTCTGGCAAGAGCAATGTCATCAAGGCGATTCGCTTTTGTCATTCGCTTGTCATGGAATCCCATATGCATAACGAAAATACCGTTTACAATTTCCAACCGTTCAAATTCGACAACTTCGAGAACAAGCCCAGCTCCTACTCTATCCGATTTGTGATGAACGGCATTGAATATGTATATGCTTTCTCCCTGACCAGAAATAAGATTCTTTCTGAAAGCCTTCATTTTTACCCGAAAGGCAGAGTCAAAGAAATCTTTTTCCGGGATGAGAGGAAGGGAAAAACTAAAAAGGAGAAGTATTCTTTTGGAGATCAGATCAAACGTCCTCTTGATGTTGCTGAGAATACTTCAGAAAAGAGTCTGTTCATCTCCAGGGCAAGTCAAATGGACAGGGAGATCGCAAAAGAAGTCTTTACTTATTTTTACCGATCATTTATTCTTGAGTATCTGCTTTTCGGGGTTTCAGCCATTGAAAACCTGTCCTCGAAACATAAGGAACAACTGGTAGAAACTCTTAAAATTGCGGACAGTGACATCGTGGATGTGAAAATCAAAACGTTGAAACGGCTAGGGAAGAATTTTAATGCTGACCTTTCGACGCTCACAATGACCGTGGAAGATGTTGTTCAGAATGCCCTTGAAATCAGGACCTATCACAGACATGCCCCTGGAGTTGCCTTTGATTTTTTGAGGGAAGAGTCGCAGGGTACCATAAAGCTGTTTTTCATCATGCTTACCATCCTCGATGTCATCAATAATGACAAAGTCTTATTGATTGACGAGATTGAGGACAGTTTGCATCCTAAAATCATTGAATACATATTCAACCTGTTCAAAACAGGAAAGACTGCCCAACTAATTTGTACGACCCACAACACCCGTTTCCTGGATCTGAAAAAGTTCAGGAAAGACCAGATCTATTTCACAAACAAGAAGTCTGACGGATCGACTGATCTGTATTCTCTCTATGATTATAGCGACTTTCGTGATACGATGGATCTTGAGAAAGCCTATATGCAGGGCCGGTTTGACGCGATCCCTTTTATCGATGACTCAGATGTCAAATTAAAAGCCTTGTTGAATGAGTAGAAAGCGAGCGGCATCAAGAGGAAAAAAGATAAATCCGAATTTTTGGGTCTTCTGTGAGGGTGAAACAGAAGAGGCTTATGTCTCGTATCTGCGTTCTCGTTACAGGATACCGATTACTATTGTTCCGAAGATTGTCGGAAACAGAATAACAGAAAGGTTCATCAAAAGCTATAAGAAAGGGAAACCGATTCATGAAAAGGATAGAGATTTTTTAATGTATGATGCTGATATTCCTACTCTTCTGGAGCAATTAAGATCAATAAAAACTGCCACTCTCCTCGTCTCCCTACCATCAATTGAGCTTTGGTTCTTATTGCATTATAAGAATCATACATCAGAAATAACTACAAAGGAATGCATCAATGAACTGTGTAATCGAAACAGGAATAGCTATCAGAAAGGAGTAATCGACTCCAAACTTGAAGCAAGACTTTCCGGTCATGTGGCGGAAGCATGTAAAAGAGCAAATTCTCTGACCTTGTTCCAGAATCCCTTTTCGAATTTAAATCTCCTCATCAAAGTTTTAGATGAAATCAAGGAATTAACAAAATAATCTTCAGTAAGACAAAGACTTATATATATTTTTGATTGATCTTATTTATGAGTGAAAAGAAATTTCTTCTTGATTTTGAGATTGAAGCCGAGGGATGCTTATGCGAAGGTCTGGGGACGATTAAGACAAAGCATCCTGAAGATTTGTATGAGGTACAAATAACAAATCTGCAGGTTCAACCTGGAGTTGACAGACCTCTTCTTTCTCTTCAAATTATCCTTCCAGGGGAGGACATTAATTCTGTAGAGGAAATAGGCATTCAAACTGCAAAAGAATACTTGACATACCTTTCCTTTGTGACCAACATGAGTTTTAAGATTCATAAATTAATTAGAATTGTTGACTGGACAAAAGGTCTTACTCAAAGGGAATGTATCCAGCTAAATCTATTTCCTGGCTCTGAACTGCCTCATGCTATAATCGAGGAAAAACATATCCATTCGATTGAAAAACTACAGCAGGTAAAGGCATCTCTTCCATTTAAAAGAGCAATGAAATGGTTCTCTAATGGAATCGGTGCCACTTCTCTTGATGATCAATTTCAATATTTCTGGCTTACAATTGAACTACTTTCACAGGTTAACAAAGATTCAAGTAAAGTTAATGATTTATGTCCAAAATGTCATTCTCCTTTATTCTGTCAAGTCTGTGGGGAATATGCCCTACATAAACCATACCCAAAACAATCAATTAAGCAGTTAATAGATGGTATTAAAGCCTTTGATACTGAAGGTTTTTTTGAGGTGTCAAATGAAATTCGTAATGCTATCATGCATGGAGAAGACGTTAATGAATCCTGCATCAAATTAAATGTCGAAATGGCACATATTGTTGACGTTTTAGGTAAGATAACATGGATTGCAATATTAGATTTGTTTAAGTCCGATCTGACAGAAAATTTTGGTGCAGTAAAACTTGATCTGATGAACGTAAATAAATATTCAAACCACATCTTACAGGTTAAGTTAAATTTAGTACTATCATGCCAGGATCCTGATAACCCTAAATTATCTGATCTAGGCAAATTTGATGTTTCCGTTTCCTACCCGGAAAAGAAAAATCATGATAGACGCCATAGAGGGGCTAATTAATCTATTAGACAAAGATTCTATTGTAAGATAGGATTTGCTTGAATCATGTTTTCTAGAAAGGTCTTACTCTTTCAATGCTTTTTTCTTTCCTACCAGGCCAAAAGCAAAAAGCTTGGTAAAAAAGAAGCCCATTCCGGGTAGCTTTTCAGAAAAGCAAGTAAAAGCGGTGAACTCCTTTAGAAAACGTCACCCTTCCGGTTTATTCAGTCTGTCGTATGATTTCTGGAAGATTCCTTTTCTGCGAGTGATTTGATTCTTTCAATCTCTCACCTTTCTTCTACCTGATTGGTTTTTCAAAGCTTCATGTCTTTGTTTTCCGGCCAATTCCTATGCTAAGTTAACAGCCCCTTCCAGGATTAGCTCCTCTCATTCAAGGATTTTCCCGGCATATCCTCACGATGTATCGGTATTCCAGTTCCTCCTTGAGTGTCCCTCCAGGGTCTTGTTCTCACTTGCATATAAATTAACCTTAAAAAACTCAAAGCCATGAAAAAATTTGTAAAAAACTACATCGGAAAAGGAAAGAAAGTAGATGGGCTTGACATCATAAAGCTCAACCTGAAAATCACAGACCTATTAAAGTTCGCTCATAAATACAACGACGAAGATTACATCTCCCTGGAAGTCGCAAAATTGCAGACCCCCGACAACTTCGGCCATGATTACACGGTTTACGTCAACCGCCTGGAAGAAGAACAGGTCAGCGAACCTGCTCCGGCTCCGAAGAAGCAAACCAAAAAATCCAAAACTGCAAAGCAGGAAACCTCCGAAGTGCCCTTCTAAAAGGGTACATCTCCCTTAGAAAGGGCTGGCCAACAGGTCAGCCTTTTTTATGTTTATCCCTAAGTCTGCATTTTTAGGATATCAAGAGGAATCCTCAGGTATTAAAGAGAGTTAAAATCATTTATTATCCAAACTTTCAACTCTTCCGGGATTTTCCTTCTTTATCTCCAGCATTCTCCTTAAAGCAGCATTAGCATAGTTAAATTTGAACGTCCAGTCTTTACAATATTTTCTTGTTTCTGGCTTGATGTAGCGTTCGTATGTATAGGTATATCTGAAATAGGCCTGGGTTTTCCCGTCATACAGCTCAATGTATTCAGAAAGGTCAAACTTTTTATATTCATCCAACAATTCCTTGATTTCTTTTCTTGCCAGTTCTTCGGTTTCCGATGAATAGGGTTTGTCGGTAATGTTTTGGAGTCCTTCAGGTATTTTATAATGTTTCTTTGTCTTAGTTCCTTTCGGGAGTTTGATGCTTTTGATCAGTTCGTCAAATTTTTCTTTCTCAAAGACAAGTGTCGAGTACTTGTCAAGGTTTATTTTCCTTTCTTTCAGTTCCTTGTTTAAAGCGATCAAATCTTTCCTGTTAAAGTAAAGTTCCCGACCCCATTTGAAATAGTTTGTAAATCCTAGCTTTTCAATCAGGAACTTACCCGGGCGATAATGTGCTGTCCGGATAATTTTATCGATCTTATCGTCTGGCACCCATTCACCTCTTTCAATTGACAGTTTCTGAAAATCCTTTGCTGCTTTTAAAATCGCATCCTTCGAAAATCTTTCCGTTGCCGGAAGATCGAAGGTCCCGATTAACTTTGACAGAAGCCTCCTGATCTGCTTGATTTCGTCATAAATTTTCTCTTCCATGTGACGTTGATGGTTAATCCTGTTGAAAATAATGAGTGTTACAACCTGAACCGTTTTTTATTGTCCGTATCACCTTCAAGATGTTCGTCTAAATATTCTCCACCAGTCTTATGTCTGGTCTTCTCAATGAATTCGTCAACCTCCTGCTTCTTGAACAAGATCTTGCCGCCTATTTTGTAATAGGGTAGTTTACTGTATCTAAGCTTCGTTACGGCCGCGGGAGAAATCCCGAGGTGCTGTGCAAGCTGTTTTGATGTAATCCATGCAGTCGCTGATAGGACCGGCGGCTTGTCAATTCTTTGAATCAAACCTTCAAGCTTATGCTCAATCGCTTCCAGTCTTTTGTCTATTGATTCGAATGGGTTATCCATATTGATTTTATTAAGTTTCGACTAAAAAATGAAAAATGTTGGATTCCTCTGTACCACAACAGAATCCCTTACAATATTAAAAAGATTGTGTATGATGATGACTTCTTCAAATCAAAATTGTCTCTTTAAATAATAATCTCCGGGGAACTTTTGTGAAAAGTACCAAAACCCAACCCACTATTACTCAAAATTTGCTGCAAAGGTAAACGCATGAAAATGTTTCTCGCTAAGAGTGACCACCTCCAGGTACCGTCACCCTTCGGGTTCATTCAGATTTTGAAGAAAAAATCAGACCTGAACTCTTGCTTAAAATTTTCACTCCGTTTGTTCCCGGTGGCATAAATTTTTTCTTAAACCCAGGCGAGCCAGATGCCTAAAAAAGTCTGCAGGGCAGCAGCGCAATACAATGTCAAAGATTACCGCACCAGTCCAGAAGCCGTCCAATGGTGGATCATCCAAGGAAGAAGCCGCTGTTTTAGTTGCAGCCACAACGATTCTTGGACCCGAGAAAAGCAAAACCGAAGTGATAAAGCCGGTTTTGAAGGCCGAACCTGAAAAACCCGTTGTGCCTGCTCCAGAGCCGGTCAAGGAAATGACCCTGATGGAAAAGATCCTCAAGGTCGAAAACCTTCAGCTTGTTATCGAAAAAAGGGCTAAGCTGGTCCAGACACGCAGCGAACTGGAAAGGTTCCAGACAGCATCCAATGATTTCAACTGCTCCATGCGGCTGAATGATTCAGACGGAAACGTCTTCACCACCAGCTTCACCCCTGGAATCAAGAAAGTCATTGACTTTCTCAGGACATCCTTCGATGCAAGCATCAACGATGTCGAGAACAAGATCACGTTCTGACCTTCGGTTCACCATCGGATTACGGCGTTCAGGCTTAGGCCTGAACGCTTTTTTTATGGTCGTAAAAGCTGTGGATTTGTTCTGTTTCTGTTATTCTCAGGAAGATTTGCTTGGCAGATTTCTTGTCATGTAATCATCTATTCTTAAAATCAAATCTTTATAAATCTATAAATGATATGACGGTCCGTTCCTGTTATCATCAGGAAGTAGATTCCTGGAGAGAAGTCACGAATAGAAATCCTTACAAGGGAAAGCCCATTCTGATTCTCAGGATAACGGATCAGTATTTTTCCATAGATGTCACAAACTGAAAACGCCGGAATGGCTTCCGTGCTTATTCCAGTGGTATAAGATGTGATGGAATCGCCGGTGACGGAAGTGACCAGGCAGTAACCCGGAGTTATGTAATCTCCAATATTAACATAAAAACGATCGTTTATCGTATCGTAACCGATTGATGTAATAAAGGTAAACAGAAAAGAACCCGGATCTGGTATGATTACAGAATCGGCAATCACAAAGTTAGTCAGGTCGATGGATCCAATCCCCTCGTTCCTGGTTAGATTCAATTTTTGATTGTCGCTTATGGCAGAGGGATGCCGTTGGTAAGTTCTTTGAAATGTATTGCCCGGTAAAGTTGTTCCAGCTCGGGAGTGGTAAAATGCCTGTTCTAATTATGTTAGATCTAATTTGATGAAGTAATATTAATATTTTTCAAGAAACTTACATACTTTTTCAACCAAATCCCCCGGGATGATCGGTTTGGCCAGGTAATCATCGCAACCGGCTTTGTAACATTTTTGCTCCTCTCCCGACATGGTATAGGCAGTTTGGGCTATCACCGGCAAATCCGGGCGGATTTTCTTGATCATGGGGGTTGCTTCAAAACCTGTAAGCTTTGGTAACTGGATGTCCATCAACACCAGGTCAATATCGGACATTTCCTTGCAGTACTTCACGGCGGTTTGCCCGTCTTTGGCCCAGATAAGCTTCGTTCTTAGCCTTTTTAACGCTGCCTGCAGGTAGCTGTAACTTGAGAAGTCGTCTTCTACGATGAGTATTTTTTTATCAGAGAGATCGGGAAGCGCTGTAAGCCTTGGTTTGGGAATGGGAGATTTATAGGTCTCTTCAACCGGGGAGTAAGGTAGTGTGAAATAAAATGCACTTCCCTTTCCAACCTGGGATTCAACCCACATCTTCCCTCCCAGTAAAATGGTCAGGTTTTTGGAAATGGCTAGTCCGAGCCCAGTCCCGCCCTGGTTTTGTTCCATTACCGACTCCACACGGGTAAATTGATCAAATATCCGGTCATGATCTTTTAGGGGAATACCTATACCGGAGTCCCTCACAAAGAATTGAAGGGTCTGTTTATCTGCAAAGGCATATCCAAATTCAATACTTCCCTTCTCGGTAAACTTGATGGCGTTGCTCAGTAGGTTCGACATGATTTGCCTGAACCGCATCGGATCCGTAACAATCAACTGATTGAGATCATCAAACCCTCTGATGAAATTTAAGGTGACCTGTTTTTTCGCTTTCAGCGCCAGGTACCCCGAATAAAAATCATACAATTCAATGCAGATCTGGTTGATCGGGCAGTTCGCTTTGTGAATGCTCAACACCCCTGCCTCAATCTTCGAGACATCAATGATATCGTTCACCAGGTTGAGCAGGCTCTCCCCGTTTTTCGTGATCTGGTCCAGGAATTTCCGTCGCTCCTCCTCTGAGAGTTCTCTCTCCTTGAGCAGTTCCGAGAAACCGATGATGGCGTTCATAGGAGTGCGGATGTCATGCGACATATTCGCTAAAAAGGAGGACTTCATCAAATCTGATTTTCTCGCTTTTTCGCGTCCTTGGATCAATTCGTTTTCATAGTCTTTTCGTTCTGTGATCTCATGTGCCGAAAAAACAATGGATCCTGAGGTAGTTATTTCGCCGGGGATGAAATTGGCGGTACACTCCATCCAAATATAGTGACCATCAGTATGTAAAAATTTAAACTCAGATGTGTATTCAATCTCTTCGGTCATTTGTTCGCGAAAGAGTTTGATGATCTTGTCCCGGTCTTCTGAATGAATAAATTCAAAAAACGATCGTCCGATCAAGCGCTCCTGGTCGTATCCGAAATAGAGAGTGTGGGCTGAGTTTGCCCATAAATAGACACCTTCCATGTCGGTCTTAAAGACCAGCGCCCGTATATTTTCTGTGATCTCCCGGATGACCCGTTCCCGTTCCCGGATGCTCTGTTCTGCCTTCTTGCGCTCCCCGACCTCTTTCTCCAGTTCGGCTGTTCGTGATGCGACTTTGCTCTCGAGTGTTTTATTCATCTCACTCAATTCACGTTGCGCGGCTAACAGTGACTTGTTCTTCAAAATCGCCGTGTCATACGTGCTCAATAAAAACCGGAGTATCTTTTCGTGATTGGCTGTCAGGGTATGGGTCTCGCCATCAATGATCACAGCAATTTCCTTTGTCTCCTGGGCTGGAGCACCCGATTCGGTCTTTTGGATGATCGTGTCAAGGACTTTTTTCAGGGAGGTTTCATCAATAGGTTTGGAGATGAAGTTATCGGCGCCGGCAACCAATCCTTTGATCACATCGGAAGGGTCTGACAACGAAGAGAGCAGGATCACCGGTATCTGCTGAAACCTGCTGTCGGATTTCATCCTTTTGCACAGGGTATAGCCGTCCATCTCCGGCATGAGGATATCTGAAACAACCAGGGCCGGCGGGTTGTTTGCGATGAGTTTCAAAGCGGCTGCCCCGTCAGGAGCAATGGTTGCCTCAAATCCCAGTTCTTCCAGCATGAACTTCAGATTCTCTGCCTGGGTGGGACTGTCCTCTGCGATGATAATCTTATTTTTCATGAGGGCCTCCCTGCTAATTCGTGTTCGATTTCTCGAATATCCGTGTAATCTTCTCCATGAGCTCGGCAGCTTTGATTGGTTTGGTCACGAGATCTGAAAACCCTGCTTCCAGCACCTGCTCTTCATCATGACTTAGAGCATATGCTGTTTGTGCAATAATCGGGATATCTCCCCTTATCCTCAGGATCTGTTCAGTAGCTGTATAACCATCCATGACAGGCATCTGGATATCCATCAGGATCAGGTCAATGGTTACCCCATTCGAGCACATATCCACAGCCTCTTTCCCATTTTTTGCCCGGAGCATCTCAGCCCTGGTCTTTTTCAAAATATGCTCAATTAACTGGAAATTCGAATCCACATCTTCGGCTACCAGGATACGCTTGCCAGCCCAATTCAATGTGTCGGGCCGCTGTGTCTCAACTGTTACCAGAGGCTCGACAACCTTTGGTAGTACAAGCGGTAACGCGACTGTAAAAACGGAGCCTTCTCCTACGGAGGACTCCACGTGGATCTCCCCTCCCAGAAATTCCACCAGCTTTTTGGTAATGGTCAGTCCAACGCCTGTTCCGCTGTATTTCCTGGTGTGAAACTCCTCCAGTTTGATGAACTTATCAAAGATCAGGTGAATCTTGTCTGCTGGAATTCCGGTTCCCGAATCACATACGAAAAACTCAATAAAATCTTGTTTCTCCAATGAATATCCAAATTCAATAAACCCGGATTCAGTAAATTTCAAGGCGTTCTTCAATAAATTATTCAACACCTGCTTCATTCGTACCTGGTCGATCAGGATGGTAAACTGATCCTCCTTTTTCGCAGCAGATAACCGGAAAAGGAGGTTGTCCAATTGATGCCGCTCATTTTCCACAAAATCTGACCGGATAGATTCCATAAATGCGTTGATTCTGCACTCCTGGAGGTTGGGTACGATATGTTCTGACTCAATGACAGCCAGGTCCACGATGCTGTCGATGATCCCCAGGAGATTCTTACATCCGGTGGAGATATGACCGGCAAATTCGGCCCGTTCCTCTGCCGTTATTTCCGGATCGACAATAAAGGTAGAGAAGCCGAGGATAGCATTCATGGGGGTTCGGATCTCATGGGAGAGGTTGTTCAGAAACGCGGATTTAAGGTTGCCGGCTTGCTCAGCCACTTCCTTGGCCTTTTTCAGATCAACTTCAATCTTTTTCTTCTCTTCAATTTCCTCACGCAAACTTTTGGTCTGCTCTGCCACCTTCTGTTTGAGATCTTGATTCAATTCCTGGAGCTGTTGCTGCGTGGCTTTGAGTTCCCTGTTTTTTTGCAACGCGGTTTGGTAGGTCGAGATCAGAAAATTCTCCAGCCTGGGATTGAATGAGGCTACTGAAGGTTCTTGCGGATGCAGTAACTTCTCCACCCAATCCAATAATTCTCCCTCGCTAAAGGGTTTGATCAGGTAACTTTCGGCTCCCACCTGCAACCCCCTGATCAAATCCTTGGGAGAAGAAAGGGTTGTGAGCAGCAATACGGGGATGTCCTGCAGCGATGCATCTCCTTTGATTGCCGCGCATAATTCATATCCATCCATTTCGGGCATCAGGATATCGCTGATGATCAGGGCGGGCAGGTGTTTTTTCGCCAGGTTGAACGCCTCAACTCCGTTTTCTCCATGGATCACGGTATACCCCTGATTTTGCAGGATGAAAGTTAGCATTTCGGCCTGAGTGGAACTATCTTCTGCAATGATGATCAACTCTTTTTTCATGCGTGTGAAAATTATAAATCAATTTGCTGGATTTAAAAACCGGTCTAACTCTTTCAGGAGATCTTTCGGCTGGACCGGATTGCTGATATAGGCATCGCAGCCGGCGGCAAAACATTTCTCCTCCTCCCCATCCATCGCATAGGCCGTTTGAGCGATAATGGGAAGTTCTTTTCTCATTTTCTTTATCTCCCGGGTAGCCTCATAACCATTCAGGAAAGGCATCTGGATATCCATCAGCACCAGGTCTATATCCTGGTTTTGCTTGCAGAACTGGATGGCATCCAGCCCGTCAGTTGCCCTGAGCAATTTCACCTTCGTTCGAGAGAGTGCACCTTCCAGAAAGAGATAGTTGGAATGGGTGTCGTCGACTACCAGGATAACATGGTTCTCCCAGTTGTATGTTTTTTCTGTTTTGCCTGCCTTGCCATTGGCGCCAGCAGTTTCATCCACCAGCCAAGGGAGTGCGATGCAGATCTTTGTTCCCTTATTTACTACACTGTTCACTTTTATCTCACCCTGGTGGGCATCAACGATCCGTTTCACACTGAACAGCCCAAGGCCGGTTGAAGGTTCTCCCTGAGTTGCCTTTACGCTGATTTTTGCGAATGGCTTAAACAACTCTTGCCGCTCTTCCGCTGGAATCCCCTGTCCCTGATCCTCTACGCAAATAATTACTTCACTTTTCTTTTCTGAGAGTGTTACCTCGACATTGGTTTGGGGATGGGAAAATTTGATCGCATTGGTGAGCAGGTTATTCATCACCTGGTCCAGTTTGTTGGGGTCGGCCTGAAAGGAAACAGCCTCATCAGGATGGTGAAAGTGTATCCCGATTTTTTTCTTGTCGGCCAGGTATTGATTGGTTTCGATGTTTCCTGCAATCAGTTCCGTAAGGTTGATCCTCTCTTTCTTTGGGATCAGTTTACCCGTTTCCAGTTGCGTAACGTCCAGTAAATCGGTGATGAGCTTCAGCATCTTTTTTTCTGAATTCTCAATGATATTCATGAATTTAAGATTGTCATCCTCCGGCGGCAGATCCATCGACTCCTTCATCAGCATGATAAACGAAAGGATGTTGGAAAGTGGGTTCTTCAAATCATGCGCTGCCATTCCCAGGAAGTAGTTCTTTTCTTCATTGAGCTTCTCCAGTTCTCTCTTTTTGCGTTCAAGGTCGTCATTCACGCGCGACAGCTCCAGGTGTGCTCTCACCAGGTCGTTTGATTTGCTTACCGCATTCTCATAGGTGGAGAGAAGCAGGTCGATGATCTGTCGCCGTTCTGATGTGATAAAGTGTTTCTCCCCGTTAAAGAAGATGTCCATCCCAAAACTCAGTTTGGTCTGTTCGCGCATGCCCCAGTTGATGAGGATACTCTCGATCTGTGTGAGGAGATACTCTTCTGTAAACGGCTTGGGAATGAAATTATCGGCTCCCACCTCCAGCCCCTTTATAATGTCCCTGGGATCTGCCAGGGCCGTAAGCAGGATTACCGGGATATTGATATATTTCTCGTTTTTTCGGATCTCCCTGCAAAGGGTGAATCCATCCATCAAAGGCATAATGACATCGGTGAGGATCATACTGGGAAGTTCCTCTTCAATCATTTTCAGGGCTTCTTCCCCATTGCATGCCACGCGGGTGTTGTACATCTCCATCTTCAGGATAGATTGAAGGTAGGCAGCCTGTGTTTTGCTGTCTTCCACGATCAGGATGGTATAATTTTCGTGTTTCATAATTAGGCTGTTAGGCTGTAGGCTTTTAGGCTGTAGGTATATTGTTACTTGTTATTTATTTCCATTTCGTAGAGTAGTTGGCTGATTTCGGTGGCGCTTAAAATATAATTTGCTGCATCGAGTTGGGCGGCTACGCCGGGCATTCCATAGATCAGGGAGCTTTCTTTGTCCTGGGCGATGGTAAACGCCCCTGCATCCCGCAGCAGCTTCAACTCTTTTGCCCCGTCGCTGCCCATCCCTGTTAGAATGATCCCCATGGCAGATTTTCCATACATTTGGGCCACGCTTCTGAACAGATAAGCTACAGAGGGGCACAACCCATTTTTCCTGTCGCATCTTTCCAGCGCAATTTTCCCTTGTTTGGATATTCCCATCTGGTGATTATCGGGGGCAAAGTAGATGTGACCGGCGAGAAGGAGATCCCCATCAGCTGCAACATGGATAGGAATGGCTGTGGTATTTCCAAGCCATTTAACCAGTCCGGAAAGAAACCCTTCGGTGATATGCTGGACCACCAGGATGGGGAGAGGAAATTTATTTGAAATTTTTGAAAACACCTGCTGCAACACCTGCGGGCCACCGGAGGAGACCCCGATGGCAATTACATTCAACCGGTCATGATCTTCCCAGGGAACCTCCCGCCTGACTGGGGGTGGTTTCTCCCGGGGCTTCACCCCGGGCTTGGGTTTCCGGGAAACTACCTTCACCTCGGCCATCAGCTTGATCATAGTAACCAGTTGGTCTGCCCTCTTCTGTTCGTCTGGATGACCCGTGCCAACCGGTTTTTCAATCACTCCAAGCGCTCCGGCTGCCAGCGCTTCCATGGAGGTTGACACCTCGTTTGCATTCCTGCTGGCTGTAACAATCAAAATCGGGATCGGTGTTGTTGACATGATGATACGGGTAGCTTCCAGTCCATCCATAATGGGCATATTGATATCCATGCTGATGACATCGGGCTTGTGCCATTTAAGGAACTCTATTGCTTGTTTCCCATTGCTGACATTCCCGATCACCTGGATCTGGGGATCTTTGCTGAGGATGTAGTAGAGGTACTCGCTGACTACGCGGGAGTCTTCGACGATTAGAACGTTAATCATTTCTACGTATGTTTCGTTATAAGGCTATAGGCTTTTAGGCTGTAGGCTGTAGCTTTCATGTTTTTTTATCGTTTTCGCATGCTTCGGACGAGGGCTCCAAGGACTTTTTCGGCTTCCTGAAGCTTAACTTCACACTCGTCCATAAATGATTCTTTAATGTAATCCAGTCGGAATGCTAACCCAAACTGATAGTGCAACTCCCTCAAGGAGGCAAAACTTATTTCAAGGAACCTTAGATATTCACTTTGACTTTCACGTGCGCATCCTTCGACAATATTTGAAGGAACCAAAATAGCGGCTCTTCTCATTTGAGAGGTCAACCCAAACATCTCTGCTTTTGGAAATTCTGCAGTTATCCGATACGTCATCAGTACTATTTCATCAGCAAGTTCAAACGCTCTAAGTTTATTATGATCCCTCATTTTACTTTTGCTTTAATTTCTATTTCCCTACAGTCTAAAAGCCTTCAGCCTTTCTTCCGACAGCCTACAGCCTAAAGTAAGCGTTCCACTACCTCCAGCAGGTTACTCTGATCAAAGCTGCTCTTGACGATGTAAGCGTTGGCTCCGACCTCCATGCCACGTTCACGGTCTTCTTTTTTCGAAAGGGATGTGACCAGCACGATGGGCAATTCGGCCAATGCCTTATCAGAGCGGATCTTGGCTGTCATATCAAACCCGTTCATCCTCGGCATATCCACGTCTGATACGATCAGGTCGAACGGTTCCTCTTTCAATTTTGTATATCCTTCCACCCCGTCGATGGCTGTGGATACCTTGTAACCGGCTGTTTCCAATATGTTCTTCAGAAGCATCCGGGAGGTGATGGAGTCTTCCACCACCAGGATCGTATTCATTTCCTTCTCTTTTTCGGTACGCTTCTCCCTGACTCTTTGAGAGGTCTCCTTCACGGCAGATTTCAGCAGGTCCGACACATTCAGGATGGGTATTACCTTTCCTGAGCCTAGTACCGTGGCCCCGGCCACATTACGGACCCGTTTCAATTGATTGTTGAATTTCTTCACCAGAACCACCTCTTCATCCAGGATCTCGTCCACGGCAAAACCGATCGGTTCATCCAGGGAGCAGAAAACCAGCGCCAGGATGTGTGTACCTTCACTCTCTTTGAATGGCATCTCCAGAAGGTCAGAAAGGTGTACCAAGGAAATCACTTCTCCGTTGTACGGAATCGTTTCTTTGTTCTCTACGGTTTTCACCGCCGACTTATCCAGCCGCAGAACCCGGTCGATCTTGGAGGTTGGCACGATGTATTCCCGCTCTCCCAGCAACACACGTACGCCCCGGAATGTGACCAATGCCAGCGGGATCTGGATCCTGAATTCGGTTCCTTTTCCCGCGGTAGTCTTAACCGAGACCGAGCCGCCCAACTGCTCAATTTTCTCCTGTACGATCGCCAGACCCAGCCCTCTTCCCGACAGGTCGGTGATCATATCACTGGTCGAAATGCCTGATTTGAATATATAATTCAGGAGTGTCTGCTCCTTGATCCCGCTCGCCTCCGATGCAGGAATTTTTTCCTGCTTCAGGTACCTCTTCATCAGCTTGTCCATGTCGATCCCGGCTCCATCGTCGGCGATGGTGATCTCGACCATATTGTTTTCCATGCGATCGATGATCAGTTGAATCAATCCTTTCTCCGGTTTGTTCTTCTGTTTTCTGATCTGAGGCTTCTCGATGCCATGATCCACGCAATTCCGGAGCAAGTGCATCAACGGATTCCGGATCTCCTCCAGGATTCTCCGATCAACTTCAATCTCTTCCCCCCGGATTGCGACCGATACCTCCTTGCCCTTGTCTTTTGACATATCACGCGCTGCTTTGGGAAATACATCGAGGATGGTGGAGACCGGCACGGAGATCATCTTTTTTACCTCATCAAGAAGAGATTCTATTTTTGCACCGGAGTTATAAGCCTCCATCATGGAAAATTTCCGCAATTTCTCCAGGTCGGCCTCCACGGTTTTCACGAGGGAAGAGGTCCATTCAACATAATCTTCCATTTTTAATGAGACTTCGGAAGCTTCATAGCTCCATGAATTCAGTTTCTTTACCGTTGCACGCAATCCTTCACCCACATGGTCGAACGTTTGCTTCAGAGCCAGCATCTCCTCCGACTGGAATAACAGGTTGTCCAGTTTTTCCACAGAGATCCGGATCGTTTCATCGTGTTTGACCGCAGGAGACACCTGTATGGTCTTTCGCGAAGCTTCCGCTTTTTGTGGCTGATCTGTTGGTTGATAGCGGTGAGCTTGCTGTGGTTGCTGGTGGTGATCTTGCTGTAGTTGCTGTGGTAGTTTGTCATCCGGGTGTTTCCCATCGTTGATAGTGAACGGTTGAGCTTCCGGGGGCGATGCCGGTTCAGGTAATTCCACCTCATTGATCTCTCCTGCTTCCACCTTCAGTAAGTTGATGGAGAGGGTGGTAACACGGCCTTTTAGGGTTTCGGGAATCTCCTGGTCGGCTACCTCCAGGATGTTGCTCAGGGTGTTCACCGTGAGGTGAAAGAGGTCGAATAACCGGGAATCGAGGGCAATCGTCTTGTTTTTCAGGGCAGAAAAAACACTCTCCATCGCCTGGCAAATGGTTTCGATCTCCGTGATGTTTACCGCGCGGGCCGCTCCTTTCAAACTATGCGCCTCCCTGAATATCGCTTCAATGAGCTGCGCTTGCTTTGCTTCCGGGGGCTTCTTCTCCAACTCAATGAGATTGGATGTAATATTCGCAATGCCCTCTGTTGCCTCAATTTTAAAGGTGGCCCGTATCTTCTTTAAAAATTCTTCCCGGTTATTCATTTCCAATTTCTTTGCTTCACTGCGTTCGCAATGATATTAATTTCTAATTTCCACTTTTAACCAGTTTATATTGTTTCATCATTTCATCCAGTTTCTGTCCTACCTTTTGCAGTTCATTTACCGAATCGACCGATTGCTGCGTGCTGGCGGCAGCCTGCACGCTAGCCTCCTTGATGTTTTCCATAGCTGCTACCATCTGGTCCATCCCTTCGAGTTGCTGCTGGCTGGAGGCCGCAATCTGGATCGCAGCTTTGGCTGCCTCCGTTACGCTTTCAGAAAGGCTTTTGATGGTATCTCCCGAGAGCATGGTAAGTTTCAATCCCTCATCTACGGCCTTCCCCCCTTCCTCGGTTGCCATCACCGCCGAGCTGATGGACTTCTGAATATCCCGTAAGATGTTGCGCACCTGAGCGGTAGCTTCCCTGGAACGGTCGGCCAGCATTTTGATCTCCTGGGCCACCACGGTGAAGCCTTTCCCCTGCTCGCCTGCTTTGGCGGCTTCGATGGCAGCATTGACGGCCAGCAGGTTCGATTGCTCGGCCAGTTCATTGACCGAAGCCGTGATCTCTCCGATGGTCTGACTCTGTTCACTCAGCTTGACGACCATCCCGGCAATGGAGCTCATCTGCTGCCGGATCCTGTTCATTCCTTCGATGGTATTGGCAATGGCTTTGGTCCCTTCCGAAGAGATCTCAGCGGTTCTGACGGCATTCTCCGATACGGCTTTGGCCTTTTGGTTGGAGACCTCCGCGGTTTGCTTAACCTCTTCCACCGTGGTAGTGGTCTCCCCAACCGAAGTGGCCGTTTCGGCCGAACTTGAAGCCAGTTGGGTGACCGAGGCCATGATCTCGCTCGAAGAGGAGGCCAGCACATTGATCCCTTCTCCGATCTCATTCAATTGTTTACGAAGTTTTTCTACCATCGTTTGAAAAGACAGCCCCAGGAGATCTTTATCTGATTTGGGTTTTGCAATCACTGTCAGATTACCCGTTGCGATTTGTTCCGCGGTTTCTGCCATATCCCGGAGATATTTTGTCATATTGTTAAAAGATCTTATCAGAACTCCTACTTCATCACTTCGCGTGGTGGATACGATATTTCCCAACAGCTCTCCGTTAGCAACTAATTCAGCCATACGGGTAACTTGCCTGAGTGGTCTGGATATGTTAAGCGTAATTACAGATCCAATCAAAGCCAAAAGAAGTATAGCTATTGGGACTCCATACAGAATTGTAGAAAGTGTTGCTTGGGCGGTAGCATTTGTTTCAGCGCTTCGTTGAACTAATAAACTATTTTCTTCGTTTGTCATCTCAGCTAAAATGGCTCTGATCTCATCCATGATCTTCTTTCCTGCATCCGTCTTGACAAGTTCTTCGGCAGCTGAAAAACCCTTGCTCCTCCGTAACTGGAGAGTTTCTTCCATTTCCACAAATTTGCTTTCAATAAGGGAATTTAACTTGTCAGCCCTACCTGTTTGATTTTGGTTATCAATAATCATGTGCTGGAGACGCTTTAATCTTATGTAAACAGAATCCTTTCCGGTGTTAAAAGGCTTAAGGTAACTTTCGACCCCCGTTATGAGGAAACCGCGTTGTCCTGTTTCAGCATCTTTCAATGATGAAAGAACTTGAGAAATTTCATACTTAACCAGGTTGGTGTGGGTTACCCATTCAGCATCCTTAATAAGTCTACTCGTATTTATATACGAAATCAGGCCGATAATGACAAGTATGATTAACGCCAGGAAATATCCTCCGATAATCTTTGTTCCGATGTTGAGTTTCATATTTTGATCATTTAAAAGATTAATACTCATTGGTTATAACGACCAGACTATACTTCTTCATCAACAATGATGTTGCGCCCGGTTAAAAACTTCTCTATGTTGAATACGATCGATCTATCTTCTGTTACGCCCACCAGGTATTCCTTCTGATTCCCCTTTATCGTGGGAAGGGATGTTTTGAGTTGATCCGAGAAGAAAGAGACCTTTCCGATCACTTCATCCACCAGGATTCCAAGTTCAATGTCTGATCGCTTCAGGATGATCACCCGGTTCAGGTTGGTGATCCCTTTTTCGGGAAGGGTCAGGAAGGTCTTCAGGTTGATAACAGAGAGGATCTTCCCGCGCACGTTGATGATCCCCAGGATGAACGGAGGGGAGCAGGGAAGCGGCGTTAGTTCTTTCAACGGGATTACCTCCACTACCAGGGTCGTATCGATGATATATCGCTCTTCGGTCAGAAGGAATTCCAGCCCTTCAACCTGTACCCCTTTGTTGATCTCTTTTTCCGGCGCTTTTGCATAGAGTGCAGCGCGTTGTTTGAGGATCTTTTTCTTTCTTACAGGATCAATCTTTACGATCTCATCTTCTGGTTCCATAGTGTTTCAGTTTGAGCCGCAATAAATTGCGGCTGTACTAATTTCTAATTTCCAATTTCCTACAGCCTACAGTCTAAAAGCCTACAGCCTGATCACAATGTTATCGCATTCAATATTTCTCTAAACCTCCCCACCGTGATTCCGTCCGATTCGGGGAGGATTTCGTCGTGACTGAGTTTTGAGAGGCTTTTGATCGCGTTTCTATAGGATTTCTTTCCTGAATCCTGTTTTCCTGCTCTCATCCAGAGGGTTCCCAGCAGGAACCAGGCCAGTACAAAGTCGTGGTCGAGGTAGAGGGAGCTGTTCAGCAGGTGGATAGCCTTTTCATCATCTCCCTGTTCATGCATCACTATGGCCATCAGGTAATGGAGCTTGGGATCGAGTTTATCCAGATGTATTGCCCGTTCGTATAATTCCCCGGCCTCTTTCAGTTTCCCCAGGTTGGCTTTTGTTCTCGCCAGCAAGGAGATCGCTGATTTTCCATTCAGTGCTTCTTTTCTAACCAGACCTGAAAGAATTGACTCCGCCTCTGCGAAGTCGCCCAGTTCGAAGAGAAGAAGCGCATCTTCATAGGCTTGTTCTTGCTCTTTTTCTGTTTTTAGTATGGTCTCTGGTATCCGTTTTTCAGGCAACAGTCGTTTCAGACGATGGAGTCCGGATTGATCGTCGAGATGATGGACCGGTTCTTTTTTCAAGGCAGGTATCGGATCCGCTTTGACCGTCTGGAGAGAGGTACCCTTCCTGAAGCAGGATGGCTCTTCTTCAGGGCCGTGGGCTCCTTTTTGATAGACCGAAAACCCGGCATAATTGATTTTGCTGAATTTGGGCGATATCATCCCCGACATCTCTACCGGGCTAACCACCAGAATTCCGCCCTTCACCAGGGATTCATAGAGGCGATCGGTCAGCGTCCGGGTACCTTCGGGAGAGAAATAGATCAGTACATTGCGGCAAAAAATGATGTCTATGCCTTCGGTACCGGTCTGCACCGACGGGTAGCTATCATCTGCCAGATT
Source organism: uncultured Bacteroidota bacterium (assembly GCA_937900965.1). Classification (GTDB taxonomy): domain Bacteria; phylum Bacteroidota; class Bacteroidia; order Bacteroidales; family FEN-979; genus QYOJ01. The sequence continues at coordinate 22,220 of CALCGJ010000089.1, forward strand.
CAGCTGCGCAAAGGTGACCATCTGTTTGACCCGGGGCAGGATATGGAATTCATTGGGACCCTCTATGCGAAAATATTTAAGGATAAATCCTTCGGGATTATTCCGGAATGACCATTTGGAGAAGATTCCTTTTTTCGCTTTCTCCAGGAACACCGGATTGATGTCTGTTGCCAGAATCGAAATGTCCCAGTGCAGAATATCCGGGATAGATTGAAGTAATACGATAGCTATGGAATAGGCCTCTTCCCCTGTGGCACATCCGGCACACCATACACGAAGCCGCTTGTCGGCTCCATACCTCTTTTGGATCAGTCCCGGCAGGTAGAGCTGTTCGAGAAAGTCAAAGCTTTTTTTCTCACGCAGGAAATAGGTCTCCCCGATGGTGAGGTGGCTGGCAAGTGCCCCGGTTTGCTGATCGGTTAGCTTAGCTTCGAGAAGCCAATCCACAAACCGTGCCGGATTTGCATAGCCAAACTCCTTTGCCGCATATTCGATCTTCCTGGAGAGATCCTTTTCGTGGTTTTTCGAATAGCTCAATCCCAGATGCGCGAGGAGGTACGCTCTTAAGGCATGTATGGTTGTATCTGAGATCGACGTTGTCATGCTTTGTTTTGAAATTGGAAATTAGAAATTCGTTTTATGTTTTATTTTTTGGATTTTGGGTTTTGGATTTTGGATTTTGGGTTCCTCGTCCTTCGTCCCTCGTCCCTCGTCTCTCGTTGCTTCTTCAGCGCTTCCAGCAGCTTTGACGTCTCTTCCGGTGTGAGGAATTTGTCGAGATCGTGGATCAGCACCATCCCATTGTTGAGTTTGAACAATCCCTCCACATACCCGACATTCAACAGGATCTTTTTTGTGTTGCATATCTCATCATTTTCCCGCTCTACGATTTCACTGACAAGATCTACCCAGAGAGCCACTTTATTTTTAGGTGTAATCGTTATGATCAGTTGATCAGTCAACTCCACATCACGTTGAGGAAGCAAAAAAAGTTTCCGCAGATTCACCACCGGCAAAAACTCTCCCTGCAGGTTGATGGTTCCCAGAATATATTCAGGAGCCATTGGCAGCGGGTGGATCTCCACGGCCGAAATGATTCTTTCCACCGTGGACAGGTGCAGGGCAAACTGCTGCTCATCCAAACGGAATACTACGAGTTTGTTTACCTTCTCCATATCCTATGGCTATTTCTGTTTCCCAAAACCATCCAGTAAATCCAGGAACTTTTGGATGTCGGTATTCTTGTCAAAAAAATAGTCGGCTCCTTCTGCTTTGCAGCGCTCTCTGTATTGTTTGTACGGATAGTTCGTCAGCATACATATTTTCGCCCGGCAGCCTCTGCGTTTCAGCTCGATGAGTACCTCTATTCCGTTCTTTACCGGCATCCGGATGTCCAGGATTACAACATCGGGATCTGTTTCGGTCACTAGCCTTAATGCGTCTAGCCCATTGTCGGTCTCTGCCACGATTTCGAGGTTTTCATTATTGGTGATCAATTCACGGATCCGTTCTCGAACCAAGAGGGAGTCATCTGCAATCAGGATCTTCATGACAAGTAGTTATTTATAATGTGTATCAGATTTTCTTTGCGTATGGGTTTGGGAAGGTAGTCATTGCAACCGGCTGACAGACAACGCTCCCGGTCACTGCTAAGAGCGAATGCAGTAGTGGCAATAATGGGCAAATCAGGCCGGAATGTCCGGATGATTCGTGTTGCTGCCAGTCCGTCTAAAACTGGCATTTTGACATCCATAAGTATCAGTGAGATATCGGGATGTATTTTGCATGCTTCAACCGTCTCCTTTCCGTTACTCGCGGTGATGATCTCTATACCGGTTGGCTTGAGGATGGTACTCAGGTAAAACGCATTTCCCTCCTCGTCTTCCGCAATGAGAATAGATAGTCCTTTCCATTTACCGGCAAGTACTTCGGAAACATCCCTTGTCGGTTCTTCAGGCAAAAGTCCGGTATCTGACGGAATGTATGGAATATATAACGTAAAGGTACTTCCTTCGCCCGGTGCGCTATCGACGCGTATTGATCCACCCAACATTTCAACGTAAGATTTTGCCAGAGCTAAACCTAATCCGGTTCCTCCATATTTCCGTGCCGAAGTTAGCTCACCCTGCCGAAAGCGATCAAAGATTTTGGGTTTCAGTTCCGGTTCAATTCCAATTCCCGTGTCAATAACAGAAAATGATAAGATTTCCTGGTGCATTTCAACCTCAACGGTAATCCATCCATTATCGGTAAATTTGAGCGCATTGTCGATTAAATTCTCAAGCGCCTGTTTCAACTTTACCGGATCGGATGAGATCATGGCTTGCCTTTCCGTCAACCGGTTGACAAGAACCAGTTTCAGGTTTCGCTTAAGAGCGATTGGTGTGTAAAGGGTTATTACTTCCTGTAACAACTTGTTCAGATTGAAATCTATCGGTACGATCTCTTCATATCCGGCTTCAATCTTCGAAATGTCAACAATGGCGGTAATAATTTTGAGAAGCTGAAGGGAACTGCTGTTGATGATCCCAAGGAATTTATCCCGCGCCTCCGGTGTCAGATCCGGATCCTGAAGCAATTGAGTAAACCCAAGAATTCCGTTCATCGGGGTTCGGATCTCATGCGACATATTGGCGAGAAATGCTGATTTCAGACAGTCGCTCTCCTCGGCTTTGTTTTTAGCAATCAGGAGCTCTTTTTCCACTAGTTTCCTCTCTGTTATATCCCGAATGATCCCTGTAAGGTATTGACCTTCTGATGTGCTCCATGTTGCCATCGAGAGTTCTAACGGAAAGAGGCTCCCGTTTTTACGTTTACCCTCCAGTTCTAAAGTCCGTGTGATTGTAAGAGTCTTGTTCTTTCCCTCAGGAGACTTAAATCCGGCAAGATGTCGCTTAATGAAATCCCCCGGGATGATTATAGTAACAGGCTGGGCCAGGATATCTTTTTCCTTGTACCCGAACAGTTGTTGAGCAGCGGGATTCCATCGTACAACCAGGCCAACTTCATCCACCGTGATAATGGCATCGACGGCTGTCTCCTCTATAGCCCTGTATTGTTCTTCACTCAGTCGAAGCTCTTCTTCAATTTTTTTTAGTTCACTGATATCCTGGAGCACCGTTCGTGAATATATAAATTTCCCGTCATGATCGCAAACAGCCGTAGCATTTAGTAATACAGGGATTTTCCCGCCCAGTTTTGTTTGCAGGCACATTTCTATGTTCGTCACCTCGCCGGCCTGCCGGAAGAGTTCCAGATTGTTTTTTACCTGAAGGTGGAAATCGGGGTGATAGAGGTTGGATATATGGGTTCCGATTACCTCTTCCCGGAAAAATCCGGTTCGGTGCAGCAGGGTGTCGTTGCAGTCAACAACCAAACCCGTTCCCGCCTCCACAGAATAAAACATAGAGGGTGCGTTGTTGTACAGGTCCAGATACTTTTCTTCATTGGATTTGAGGTCCTTAGTCCGTTCCTCCACCATTTCCTCTAACTGCTCATTCATGGCTTTTAGCTCCTCATGCATCTGAAGCAGTTCCCTGTTCCTTATGGTAGCGGCTTCGTAAGTCGAAATGAGAAGTGTAAGCATCTGTTGCTGATCGACCGTGATAAACCTGCGTTTACCGGCAAAGAGGATTTCGGTCCCGATGCGAAGACGTTCTGTTTGATAGAGGTGACGATTGACCAGGATATGTTCGACCTGCGAAAGAAGATAGTCTTCGGAATAAGGTTTTGTGATGAAATTATCGGCTCCGCAGGCCAATCCTTCAAATACATCTTCCGGGTTCGACAGGCAAGTGAGGAGAATCACCGGAATGTGCCGGGTTCGCTCGTCACTTTTGATCTGCTGGCACAACTGATACCCGTTCATCTCAGGCATCACAATATCCGAGATAACGATATCGGGCATTTTTTTCATCATAATCGCCAGGGCCTGTTTCCCATTGGTTGCGGTATAGAGTTGATATCCTTGCTCAGACAGAAGATATTCCAGATTCATAATCTGGGTGGGGCTGTCTTCAACTACCAGGATTGTGATTTTCCCTTCTTTGGGTTTAGAGGGCTTGTTCATACCAAACGAAATTTATGATGAACCATTTTCATTAAAATAGTAAAAATAGACCAATTCGCAAAATTTCGAAGTAGGACAGAAGATGATTTTGGGATAGGATAAAAGGAAATTGTATGTAGGTATTTATCCTACATTACTTAAAAAGATCATTCCTGACAAGATCATTGCTGATTGCATAGAGCGTCAACTCCGCATTCCGTTTTAGTCCCATTTTTTCCAACAGGTGTAAGCGATGTGTACTGACGGTCTTGACGCTGATACAAAGATGTTTCGCTATTTCCCCCACGGATAATCCTCCGGCAAGGAGTTGCATGATCTGAAATTCGCGTTCCGACAGCAGTTCATGAGGAAGTTTATCCCTGTCGGCGGAGAGAGAAAGCGCCAGGTGTTCGGCCAGCAGGGAAGATATATACCGGCCGCCGGATATAATCTTATTCAACGCCTCTGCAATTTCCCCGAAGGCAGCGTCTTTGGTAAGATACCCGGCAGCGCCCAGGCGGAGCACCCTGATGGCGTACTGTAGCTGTGGATGCATGCTCAACACGAGAACAGGATAGTTCAGTGAACGTTCCTGCATTTTCACCAGGATCTCCATGCCATTTATGCCTGGCATAGATAGATCCAAAACGATCAGATCAAATTTTTGTGACAGGATTCGCTGAAAGGCATCCTGTCCGTCCATTGCTTCCTGGATAATGGCTTCAGGGTAGAGTTCCTGGATCAGTTGTTTCAATCCATTGCGAACCACCATATGATCATCGGCAATCAATATTTCCATTAGCTCTAATTGTTTGTAATTGGAATCGATACGATTAGTTTGGTACCTGCATTTGGGGAGGAGTAGATTTCAACCGTTCCGGAAATCTGTCTGACCCGTTCCCTGATCCCGAGTAATCCCAGAGAAGTTGGCGCCCCAAGAACTTCAGGTAAAAAGCCAATGCCATCATCGGACACCATCATCCTGAAATGTTCTTTTTCGTGTCGCATCTCCACCTCAACCCGTGAGGCCTGCGCATGCCGCATGACGTTCGTCAACGACTCCTGCAGTATTCTGAATAATGAGGTATTTTGTGTGTCGGATAAACCATCTGTCTCCTCAATAGTCGTAAGGACAGAAAGGCCAGTCCGTTTCTCAAACTCCTCGCAATACCATTCAAATGCAGACGATAATCCCAGGTCGTCGAGTAGTCCCGGCCGTAATTCTGAGGAGATCCGCTGCACATCTTTAATGGTATTGGCTACCATTCCAATCATGGTTTCCACTTTTTCTCTGAGTCTATTTTTCCGGTTCAGTTTTTCACAAACCATTTCAAGGTCCATTTTCAACGCTGACAACGATTGTCCGAGTTCATCATGGATCTCTCTTGAGATTCGGCCCCGCTCATTCTCCACGGCCTCAAGAACATATTGGTTCAGATCCTGGAGCAATTGATGAGACTGTTGAAGTTCATCCTCCATTTGCAGGCGCGGTGTAATATCGGTATCGGCGCCACGATACCCGATCAGGTCGCCTGTTGGACTGAGAACAGGAGATCCGCTCGTTGAGAGGATTACCGTATGCCCGTCCCTGTGCGCATTCCGGTTTTCAAAGTTCCGGAAGTGTTGCCTGGCAGCGAAGACCTCCATCGCGCCGTGTTTCAGTATTTCTTTCTCTTCCGGCAGGAAGAAATCGTAGAAGTGTTTCTGTCCGACAATTTCATCCGGTGTATATCCTAAGATATCGCGGATAACATTATTCGAGTATGTGTACAAGCCATCCGTGTTCACCTCCCAGATCCATTCCCCGACAGTTTCGGCAACCTGTTTGAAGCGCTGTACACTCTCTTCCAACACCTGTTGGGAGTGTTTCAAGTGAGTGATATCATGAAGTGTTACAGCAACCCGATACGGTATATCCTCTCCCGTTATAAATTCCGGTATGGCATTGACGATCATCCAGGTATGAGCCTGTTCTCCTGGATTGAACACACCGACCGTCACAGCCCTTACCAGCTTGCCCGTCTTCATCGCAATCACAGACGGGCGCTCCTCGTCAGGAAGGATTGTTCCGTCCCCCCTGACCAATTTCAATCCTAAAGGTAACGAATTTGCTCCCACAAACTCATCGCGCATAAGTCCCAGCATCCTGATGGCGGAAGGATTTGCATCCGTAACCATTCCCGAAGGATCCCGGTAAAACACACCTTGTGTCATGGATTCAAACAACAACCTGAATGCTTTTTCACTTTTCAGGAGCGTCTCCTCCGACTTTTTACGTTCCTGGATCTCACTGTTCAGGTCGTCAAAAAGATTGAAGGAAGCCTGGCGGGCAGATAGCAACTCTGCGTTGATTTCTTCAAGTTCGGCAGTCCGTTTCTTTTCCTCATCGCCGGTCTTCTTCTTATCTTCCCTGAGTTGTTTTTTTTCATGGGATTCCAATTCTTCAGTTATCTTGTACTTTTCAGCTTCCCCCAACCGCTTCAGCAGTGAATTGATCTCTTTTTTCAATTCAATCATCCGGAGTTCCCTTCCAATCATCGCTTTGTTAAAACGGGATAGATCCTCCAAAGTCTGTTTTAGCTCTGCAGACTTTTTTCTACTCTCCGTCACATCCTGGAAAATGCAGTGAGTCCGGAGAAAATTCCCCTTCTCATCCCGTTCGATATGTGCAAAATAATCGGCAATGATTACGGTTCCATCTTTTTTCGTCAGATGATTTTCGATGTGATTAACGATGCCTTTTCGCTCAATAATCAAGGGAAATGATCGTCGGAAGGTCTCTTTATGATCAGGATGAATGAAATCTCCAAACCATCTTCCCAACACTTCATCATTGGTATAACCAAGTATAGATAACCACATGTCATTGACTTCCAGGACTATCCCGTTCCTGTCTAACGACTGATACCCCAGAGGGGCATGCCTGAAATAGGTGTTGTATTTCAATTCCCTCTGCCGTAATGTTTCTTCTGCAATTTTCCGTTCCGTGATATCACGGATCACACAGATAACCTCCTGAATCCCGCCCGTTACCTGATCGAAGATCGTATGGGAACGGTTCTCGACCCAGATATAGGTCCCGTCTTTTTTTCGTCTCCGGTATTCTGAATTCGCGTAGTTCCCATGTTTGATCTGTTCATTATACTCTCGTTGGAACCGTTCTAAATCCTCCGGATGTATCTCATTTGTAGGGTTTGTTCCGATAAGTTCTTCCGGATCCTGACCAAATACTTTTTTACTGGATGGTGAGACGTATATATAGGAGCCATCAGAGCCATGCCGGGTAATGACATCTAAAGCATATTCGGCAATGATGCGATAGTTTTCGTCAAGGTTATTCATATGGAAGTTGGAAATTAGAAATTATGTTCAGTCGATAAATATACAATATTCGTTTTTATTTGTCAAGCAGACACGTACTTCTTAATGACATTGCTTTTAAACCGGATATTTTCTAAATTTGCCTCCTGTTAATGGTCCTTATTTCGGATGACCTTCCGGAAAAGTGAAAAGGGAATCCGGTGCGGCCGGGAATTTGTCGTGTCAGGTTTTAACCTTTAATCAAACAAACAAATGAAAAAATTATACACTGTTGCTGCCATTGGGCTGATGCTCTCATTGTCTTTCTATACCTCAGCTCAGGGGTACTATGTAAAACAAATCATTACCGGAAATAGCGGCAAATTTGAGTTTACCCCACCATTTGAGGATTATGTAATACTTCAGAATTACGATCCTGTAACCCAATCGGGCTTACTCTTTGGAACCATTTTCACCCAGTCAATCCAGGATATTCTGATTGCAGAGCCGTTCGCTTATATCTCTGCCCAGGATTCTATTGTCAAGTACAACCTCAACTCCCTGGAACGGGTGTCGGCCGTAGCCGATTCAGGAATAAACAAGCTGAGCATATGCCATGGCCGGCTGGTCATCTCAAAACAATATCCGGTGACAAAGTGCTTTGCCACGGTCAGGGACACATCCGACCTGTCACTTGTCAGCAATATTGAAGGTATTACAGGAGATGCTGCCGGTATGGTCACGACAAATGACACACTCTATGTTGCCGTTAACGAAGGTTGGATGGGAAGTGATGGCAAACTGGCGGTCATTGATCCAAATACCTGGACACTGGTACGGCAGATCGAACTCGGTAATGATGCAGTGGGCATTTACAATCTCTACCTTTACAACGGTCAACTCATTTCGGTCAATAAAACGCCATATGGAGTAACGGATCAGGGGAGCCTGACAGTTTATGACCCGATAACCGGAAATGTCCAGAATTATCTTTATGGCGTAACTGTTGGAAATGGATGTGGGTTGAATGATTCGCTGCTCTATTTCCTGATCAATAATGGAATCGGCTCCGTGGACCTGAATACGATGCTCATCGCAGATTCATCCATCATCAACGATCCGGGTTCTTCCTTATTCACCTACATTACATCCGCTGCATTTGACACTATCAACGACCGGTTCTATGTCAATATCGGCAATTACATTACTCCCGGGATCTGTCTGGTAGCTTCGGCAACAGGAGATTCCATTACCTCTTATGCAACCGGCATCTCAACGGAAGCTGTTGCCATTGACTACCGCGAGATGATGACAGGTTTTGAGGGACAAATCCCATCCATTTCGAATACTGTTACACTATACCCAAATCCGGCAACCGATCATCTTAATATTCAGTTCCGGGAATTTCATGAAGCTAAAAGCCTCCTGATTACCGACCTATACGGAAAGATCCTGGTTTATCGTACTTGTGATGTTCAGGATAATACAAGTGTACGGCTCGACATTGGGATGTTACCATCTGGCATGTATTTCCTGGTTGTGGAGAATACTAAAGAAAAAACTGTCGGTCGATTTATCAAACTGTAACACCATCATCCGGCACAGTTTTGAATGATTAGGATACTATTGAGTTGGCATTTTAATCACAAAGAGTACCTTTGCCATAGCTTTCATTTTCACATTTGTTACTAAATCCACAAACACCATGAACATTGTTTTTGTTATTGATTCGTACAATGATGGCAATGGAGGCTGCATTGCAACGAAACGACTGGTCGGGGAACTCCGGAAGCGTGGCCACAAAATCAACATCGTAACGGCTATCCACGAGGATCCTTCAGATCCAGACTTTTACCAGGTTCCCGGTTTTGTGCTGCCTGGTACTGAGGCATCCCTGGAAAACATGAAGTTCTTATTCGGCCGGAACGACAAGAAGGTCTATAAACAAGCCATGAAAGATGCCGACTTGGTACAGGTTCAGTTTCCTTTTCTGATGGCCAAAGGTGCCGTAAAAGTGGCGAAACTCCTTCGCAAGCCGGTGGTCGGCGCATTCCATGTGCAGCCTCAGAACATCATGGCTGCCATGGCTAAAACCAGTAAACTCCTGGAGTGGATCATCTGGTCCTCTTTTAAATATTTTCTCTTTAATCGGGTCGATATCATCACCTGCCCTTCAGTGTTTGCCGCAGACCTGCTGAAATTGCACGGTGTGGAAGCTGACATGTTCCCGATTTCCAATGGGATCCCGGTCGAGTATAAACCAGGTGAATATGAGCGACCGGATGAATTCGGCGATAAACTGGTCTTGTTGAATATCGGACGGCATGCTTATGAAAAGAGGCAGATGTTGCTGATCGAAGGAGTCAAACGTTCCAGATACGCAGATAAAATTCTGCTCATCCTCGCGGGAAAAGGAGAACGGACAGAAGAGATCAAAAACAAAGCGAAAGAGTTACCGGTAGAGCCATTCATTGAATACATCAGTATGGAAGACAAACTCAGATACCTGAATACGGCAGATTTGTTCCTGCATGGCTCGATAGTGGAACTGGAAAGTTTATCCTGTTTGGAGGCCATCGGCTGCGGTCTGCCATGCCTGGTTAGTGATTCGAACTATTCGGCGGCTCCCCAGTTTGCTCTTGATGAACGGTTTTTATTCACCTCCGACGATCCGGACAACCTGGCCGAAAAACTTGACTACTGGTATGAACACCGGGATGAGTTAAGAAGCCCCGCCATGAAGAAGAAGGTGCTTACTGAGGCCACACAGTATCGCTTCGACAAAGCCGTGGATGATTATGAGGCGTTTATAAGCAAAGTGCTTACTCCTCCTTCTATAAAGCGAATGGCTCATCCTGCGAGTAAGGCACCCATGCGGTACAAAAAAGCGAAACGGTCATAAGATTCAGCCAGATTCATCCATCATCAGAGAACCCAGACAAAGGTTTTACTGCTGAAAAAGATAATGATGGATTCGGGAAATCAAAAGAGTTTTATCAAAAGGTTTTCCGAGTACCTCAACACAACCACTGTTTATTGCCTTTTCAAATGACTCATTTGAGGCATAGGCTGTAATCGCAATAACCGGTAAATCAGGATTTATCTGAAGAAGCAACTGTGTGGTTTGCATTCCATCAAAACCGGGCATCATTAAATCCATTAAAACAAGGTCGATATCCGGATTCTCCTTATATGAGTCTATTGCTTTAGAACCATCTGCGGCATACAGAACTCTGTATCCAAACTTCCTGAGAACAAGTTCTATATAGGAGAAGTTTAACTCTTCATCATCAACTACAAGTATCGTATATGTGCCTGAGTATGATTGCATTAATTGTATTTACCTGGGATTTATTTTATTATGCAGATTTCGCACTTTTGAATTCGGGAAATAGAGTAGATCATTATTTTACCATTACCCCTGCATGTGAGAAAGAAGATATATCATAATGCTGTAAATAAAGTGCCAAAGGTAAGGTTAACCAGGTTGAATTTACCATATGCTCTATAGCTTTGTTTGTACCCTATTTGTTCCTCCAAACAACAAATAACTGATATACAGAAAGAGTTGATTACTTTCTGTATTTGAAGATGGGGATGTACATGCGAGTGGAATGGTAATCTTAGAAACCATTTTACTTCAATGACTTTTTCTGATATTATTTTGTACATATTTTGTGCATATTTAACAAGGGTTTTCAGATAGATATATCTGAAAATCCTTGTCGTTGTTGGTCGGGATAGCAGGATTCGAACCTGCGACGCCTTGCTCCCAAAACAACCTCAAAAACATGTTGCCGAATGAAAGCCACTCCTATCCTTCCGGTTCTTATCGTATGAATTTCTATCGAAAGTTTTAATGATTTCCTGTCTTAGTGAAAACGAAAGTATTGATGATTATTTATGTTTTTATTTGTACCCTATTTGTACCTCTAAACCGTAACATATTGAAAGATAGTATGAGTTACTTTCTGCATCGGAAAGTAAAAAAAAAGTCCCGCCAAGGCGGGACCCAAAATGTTAAATGTTTATAGTATTATCGACTATGCAAGTCTGACATTTACCGCATTTAATCCTTTTCTTCCTTCTTCCAAATCAAATGTAACTTCGTCATTCTCTCTGACATTGTCTTTAAGTCCATTTGCATGTACAAAATACTCTTTTGGTGAATTTGAGTCTTTGATAAAACCGAATCCTTTTGATTCATTGAAGAATTTAACTGTTCCTGTGTTCATGATGTGATGTAAATAATTGAATATAAATGTAAATTATGCTGCAAAGATACTCTTATTAATTGAATTACAAACATGCGTGTCTGTATTTTTAGTAACCTTGCAAAAAAATAATACATATGAAAGTATTTACACTTCTATTAGGACTACTCATCACTGCAACAGGTTTTGGTCAGCAATTAATTCTTAACAGCTACAGCAATTACGCAGAAATCGAATCACTGTATGCAACGGGGTCAATCTCCATTCATCACATAGGTACTGATTTTATCATCGCAACAGCTTCAGATGAGGCCCCGGCAAGTGCACTTGTTTTGAAACAAGAGCCCTGGAGTCCCGGAGTCAGCTATTTCCTGGTCTGGCTTCCTGAAAATAATTCTTCGGATGCACTGAACGAGCTGACAGATATATATACCTTACTGTATGCCGATGCCAGTAAAGCTATTATTGAAGTTCATCAGGCTTCACAACCAGGACCCATGCCATTTGTTCATGGAGGCGTTGTCAGGATCTCTCCTGCAAGTACCTGGACCCCGAATGTTGTTGCAGATGCAAAATATGTGATTGATACGTTTCAAACAATATATGAGATGATTGCCATGGTTGACACGGGTGAGTTCATGCCAACAATTCGCCATCTGGAGAATTACGGAACCCGGTATTGCCAGTCGCCGGAAGCCGTCGAAGCGCAGAATTGGATAAAAGCAAAATTTGAGGAGTACCCCGAACTCGTTGTCGAGTTGCAGGATTTCCCTTATGGGTCAGGATCAAGTGACAATGTTATTGCAACATTGCCCGGGAAGGTCAATCCGGATCAGTATATAGTTATGGGATCCCATTACGATTCATACTCATGGGGCAGCACAGCGCCGGGGGCCGATGACAACGCATCAGGCACGGCTGCGGTTCTTGAACTCGCAAGGATCCTGACCCAGTACGAATTCGAAAAAAGCATCATCTTCTGCACCTTTTCTGCTGAAGAGGTAGGTCTGATTGGGAGCGAATACTATGCTTCCCAGGCACAGGCACAAGGGATGGATATCCTTGGATACTTCAACTTCGACATGATTGGTTACAGGAATGGAAATGACCCGATTCACACAGATATGATCGCCCCTGCATCTGCTACCGAACTGGTAGATTTTTACAAAGGCGTTGTTGCCATCTACTTACCTGACTTCAATGTTTATGACGCACAGCTATCAGGTGGTGATAGTGACCATACATCATTTAACAATAACGGATATATGGGCATCTTCCCATTTGAAGATGTGCCAAATTACAGCCCCTACATTCACACTGTTCAGGACCTCGTTGGCCCAAGCGTTAACAGTCCGGAAATGGCGACTACTTTTATCCAGGCCAACCTAGCTTCTGTGGTCTCACTCTCTACTCCATATGTTCCTGTTGGTACGGAAGCTTTTATTCATGATAATACAACCCTCCATCTCTTCCCAAACCCCGCCACTTCCAACGTAACCTTCAGATCAACGGTGAATGAACCGCTAAAAATCATCATTTTCTCGAGCCTTGGACAACAAGTACTTCAAAGAACTGTTTCAGGGCAATTGACAGTTGACATCACCTCGTTGTCTTCAGGTGTCTATGTTGTTCAGGCTACATCACAATACGGCACCGAATTTCACCGGCTAATTGTTAGTCCAACCCAATAATACTTTATAAATGCTTTCACATGTACCATATTAGATATCACAAAATTGCCATGTTTACATGTGTAATCCAAATTATGGAGCCAGCCGATCCACAGTCCAGCCTTTATTTTGTCTCTGATAACGAATCCGGTCATGCAGTCTGTATTCGCGACCCTGAAAAAACTCAAACCCGATCGGTTTCACACGATAACCGCCCCATGTATCAGGAATCTCCGGCTGCTTTAATTCATATTTCAGTTTAGCCTCTTCCCATTTTGATTCAAGCCATTTTCGGTCAGGAACAGGTTGACTCTGTGGTGATATCACCGCACTAAGCTTACTTTCCAGTGGCCTGGTATTGAAATAGGAGGCGGACTCATGTCTTGATATTTTACCGGCTACTCCGCTAATTCTAACCTGACGTTCGAGCTCCTTCCAGTAAAAAAGAAGGGCGACTTTGTTGCTTACCAACAGCTCCTCTCCTTTCCTGCTTTCATAACTGGTAAAAAAAACGAACCCCTGGTCATCCAGTTCTTTGAGCAACACTATGCGACTCGATGGCATTCCTGAACTACCTACTGTTGAAAAAGACATAGCTGTCGCATCCTCTACTCTTACCTCAATAGCCTGGTTCAGCCAGATGTGGAATTGTCTGAAAGGGTCAGGATCAATTTCCTGTTTTGACAATGACATTCGGCTATATTCTCTCCTTAGTGCAGAAATTTTCATTTAAATTATTTATAACAAATATAAATAAATTTTCTATCTTCGTCAAAATTATATCCTGAAGTATATGTCTAACGAAGTGACAAAAGCCGAGTTACAGGAGTTTGAAAAGGAAAAAGAGAAGGCAAAGAGCTATTCCAATGGTGAAATTACTGTATACTGGCAGAAAGAGAAGTGCATCCATTCCGCTAACTGCATTATAGGACTCCCCGGAGTTTTCAGTGCTAACAAGCAGCCCTGGATAAACATGAAAGGGGCTGATTCTGAAAGTGTAATCAAGACTGTCGATACTTGCCCTTCACGTGCACTCCTATACCTGAAAAATCAGAAGGCTCCCTCATCTGATACAATAAAAACTCATGGATCCAGTGGAAACGCACGGATACAGATTCTGAAGAACGGACCTGCTCTTATCTCCGGCGATTTTATCATAAAAAATGCGGAGAATCAACAGATCGAGGTTAAAACCGAGGTTGCAGCTATTTGCCGTTGTGGAGCTTCCCGGAGAAAACCATTCTGTGATGGCAGCCATGTACGGATTGACTTTAAAGATTAACAACTCTTAGAGATAATATTTTTCATCATGATAATAGGCATCTTAAAAGAAGAGCTTCCCGAACGACGAGTATCTATGCTGCCTGAAACTGTCGCGATGCTCAATAAAATGAATGCTACGATTCTCGTTGAAGCAGGAGCAGGCCTGGCTGCTTTTGCATCAAACGATGCATATGAAATTGCAGGGGCTCAGTTGGTTTCAAAAGAGGAGTTGCTTGAAAAAGCAGGAATGATTGTTAAAATCAATGCTCCAACAGAAACAGAACTGAACGGAATGAGAGATGGCCAGATCTTCCTGGCTGCATTCAATCCTCTTTTCAATCATGAACTTGTCAGGAAACTGGCTCTGCAAAGGGTAATCAGCTTCAGCATGGATGTAATCCCGCGCACATCACGAGCACAGGCCATGGACATTCTCTCTTCCATGGCAACCATATCAGGATATAAGGCCGTTTTAGCTGCAGCCCAGCTTCTGCCGAAATTTTTTCCGATGTTTATGACGGCAGCCGGAACCATTAAACCAGCCAAATTATTGATTCTCGGCGCCGGTGTAGCAGGACTTCAGGCAGTTGCCACCGCCCGTAAATTGGGTGCTGTAGTTGAGGTATTTGATGTTCGGGCTGCTGTAAAGGAGGAGGTTGTCGGTCTTGGCGCCAAGTTCGTTGAAGTTGAAGGGGCGATTGACGACAAGGCCGCAGGAGGCTATGCTGTGGAACAGACTGAAGAGTTCAGGAAGAAACAGGCAATGGCGATTCACGATCATGCTGTGAAATCAGATGTTGTGATTTGTACCGCCCAGATTCCAGGCAGGAAAGCTCCATTACTTCTCACAAAAGAGACTGTTGACGAAATGATGCCAGGGAGTGTGATTATCGATCTTGCTGCTTCTACCGGAGGAAATTGCGCAATGACGGTGGATAATGAGGTTATTGATCACAACGGCGTCATGATTGTCGGCGAGTCATCATTTCCTGTAAGTATGCCAACAGATGCAAGCAAAATGTTCGGCAAAAATGTTTTTAACTTCCTGAAGCTGATGTTTAACAGCAAAGACGAATTCTATCTGAACTGGGATGATAACCTGATCCTTGGAACCTGTGTTACAAGAGATGGGGCGGTTATCAATGAACGGGTTAAAGCAGTAATGAACGTATAAACAGTAAAACAATGGACGACGCTTTAAGATTTTTTTACGACAACAGGGAGTTGATATTTATTATCATCCTCTCTATTTTCTTAGGCATTGAGGTAATCTCCCACGTCCCGGCCGTGTTGCATACACCGCTTATGTCGGGAGCAAATGCCATCCACGGCGTTGTTATCATTGGAGCAATCATTGTGATGGGCCATGCCGACAACCTACTGGCTATGATACTTGGGTTCATCGCGGTGGTATTGGGAACGCTGAATGTGGTTGGAGGGTTTGTTGTGACCGACCGGATGCTCGAGATGTTCAAAAAGAAAAAAGCTAAAAACTAAGGTCCATGGAAGTATTCACATCCCAGATCAGCATTCTTGAAATGTCGTACATCCTGGCCTCTGTTCTCTTTGTGCTTGGATTGAAAAAACTCAGCCATCCTGCAACTGCCCGAAGCGGGAATCTATGGGCAGCTGGCGGGATGTTGCTGGCCATCGTGTTCACGATTCTGTTTCATAAAAAAGATGGCGCCCACATCGGGAATATCCCCTGGATCCTTGCAGCACTGTTAATCGGCACCATCGTAGGCTGGTTAGCTGCCAAAAAAGTTAAAATGACAGCGATGCCTCAGATGGTATCCCTATTTAACGGAATGGGAGGTGCATGTGCAGCCCTGATATCGCTGATGGAGTTTCCGCATATCCCTGACGAGCTAATTGTCCGTCATGGAATGTTAAATGGAGAGACTTTCACCATCCTGATGGGTTTGATGATAGGAAGTGTCTCATTTTCTGGAAGTATGATTGCTTTTGGAAAACTGGACGATAAGATTGGGGATGTCAAAACCAAGCTGATGCGCTATTTTAACCTCGCATTTCTTGTGCTTCTGGTAGCTATGATCGTTTATATCCTTCTTATGCCGGGCAAACCTGAGATGATCTGGATCTACCTGTTTACTGCTCTTGCGCTTATCTATGGAATTACATTTGTATTGCCGATCGGAGGAGCAGATATGCCGGTGGTAATCTCTCTGCTGAACTCCTTTACAGGTGTGGCAGCAGCCTTCGGAGGTTTCCTGTACAACAACCAGGCTATGCTCACTGGAGGTATTCTTGTGGGTTCGTCAGGAACGATCCTGACCATTCTGATGTGCAAAGCTATGAACCGGTCGTTGCTTAACGTTATCATAGGGGCATTTGGCGGTAGCGCTGCAGGCGCTGCTGAGGATGGGGATAAAACAGTTAAGGAGATCTCTCTGAGCGATGCGGCAGTTCTCCTGAGTTATTCGCAGAAAGTGCTGATTGTTCCGGGTTATGGCCTTGCTGTAGCACAAGCGCAGCATCTTTGCCACGAATTGGATGATCTGTTAACCAGTAAAGGTGTTGTGGTAAAATACGGTATTCATCCTGTTGCCGGCCGGATGCCCGGACACATGAATGTTCTTCTGGCTGAAGCCGATGTCCCCTATGAGAAGCTGACTGAGATGGAGGATGCCAACAACGAGATGAGTAGTACCGATGTTGTCATCGTTGTTGGTGCAAATGATGTTGTAAATCCTGCTTCCGAAGATGATCCGGCCAGTCCTATATACGGAATGCCTGTGATCAAAGCCTGGGAAGCAAAAAACGTCATCGTGATGAAACGGAGTATGGCTAAAGGGTATGCTGCTATTGAGAACAACCTCTTTTACCATCCTAAAAACCGGATGCTCTTTGGCGATGCAAAAGCTTCAATGCAGAAGCTCATTGCCGAGATCAAGAACCTTTGAAAAAGAGGTCGGGGTAATCCGAAAAAAAAGTATAAGTGACCGAAAAAAAAGTATAAGTGACCGAAAAAAAAGTAGGGGCGACCTGACAGGTCGCCCCTACTTTTTGGGTTGACTGGATTACTCCTTGATCAAACCCTGGGCTACTGAGTCAGCGTGAGCTGCTTCTGCCTGAGCCATTGCAATTGAATCTGCAATCCTCTGCTGTTCTGCCTGAACCATTGCCAATGAATCAGCAACGCGGATAGAGTCAGCAATTCTTGTCTCTTCTTGTTCTTTTACGCTAGGGCCGCACGCATAAATAAACGCTACAGCACCAATTACTAATAAGGTTGCAATTTTTTTCATCTGTTTATTGATTTTTGGAATTCTATGCAAAAGTAGTCCATTGAAGGGGTTCACTCCAAATTTTCAGAGAAGTATTTTTAACATTTTTTAACATTTCGATGTAACTATCTGGTTTCTAGTCAATATGTTTTTAACATGAATGCAGAAGGATCACTGGATCCTGAAGCTTGTTTTGATACTCTCTTTCTCTAAAGTAAGCAGAAATCAGTACTTTTGATGGGAACTAGTTTGAAGTTATTATATGTTGATTCCGTTAGCAGAGCAATTAAGACCGGAGAATCTGGACGACTACCTGGGACAGGAACATCTTGCAGGAAATGATGCTATTCTTCGAAAAGCAATAGAGTCGGGAAATGTACCCTCAATGATCCTGTGGGGTCCTCCGGGAGTTGGTAAAACCACTTTGGCTTACATCATCTCTAAGCAGTTAAACCGGACATTCTATACCCTCAGTGCAGTTAGTTCAGGTGTAAAGGAGGTGCGCGAGATCATTGCCAGCGCCACAAAAAGCGGAGAGAGCCCTTTTCTCTTTATTGATGAGATACACAGATTCAGTAAATCCCAGCAGGATGCCCTTCTTGGAGCTGTGGAAAAAGGCGTGGTAACATTCATCGGAGCTACAACAGAAAATCCCTCTTTCGAAGTTATCTCACCCCTGTTGTCACGCTGTCAGATTTATATCCTCAAAGGTTTGGAAGAACAGCAGTTGCTCCGGTTGATGGATCAGGGAAAAGAGAGGCTTGAGCAGTCGCTGGGGGCCTCCATCCGCATTGAAGAACCTGAAGCATTGTTGCGTATTTCAGGTGGTGATGCGCGAAAACTTTTAAATGCGCTGGAATTGGTTTCTACGACAGCTTCCCAAAAAGACAGTGAGGTAGTGATCACCAATGAGCTCACTCTGAGCATTATTCAGCAAAATCTGGCTATCTATGACAAAGGCGGTGAGATGCACTACGACATCATCTCGGCTTTTATCAAATCCGTGAGGGGTAGTGACCCCAATGCTACAATATACTGGCTAGCCAGAATGGTAGCAGCCGGAGAAGATCCTAAATTCATTGCCCGACGGATGGTGATCCTGGCTTCTGAGGATATCGGAAATGCCAACCCCAATGCCCTCCTGCTGGCCACTTCATGTTTCCAGGCCATCGATGTAATCGGCTATCCTGAATGCGACCTCATACTTTCACAAACCGCCATCTATCTGGCTTGCAGCGTTAAAAGCAACGCTTCTTACCTGGCAATCCGGCAAGCGGCTAAAACATTCAAAACGCATGGCGACCTTCCTGTTCCCCTGCATATACGAAATGCCCCAACTAAATTGATGAAAAACATCGGTTACGGGAAAGATTATAAATATGCTCACGATTATGATGAGAATTTTGTGAACCAGGAGTTTCTGCCTGAAAAACTTTCAGGAACAACTTTCTATAAACCACAGGATAATCCGAGAGAGAATGAACTAAGAGCCCGGTTAAAAGCGTTATGGAAGAAACGTTACAGGTATTAATAGAGGGTCAAGGGTCAAGGTTCAAGGGTCGAGGTTTATGACCCAACGATTGAGGTAGAACCTACGTAGGGACGAGGCATGCCTCGTCCGGGGACACAGGGCAAACGACACAGAGCACAGAATTCGTAATTCGAAAATCGAATCATTCATAATTTGAAATATTTCCATGAAATTACAAGAGATTCCAAAGATCAAATTTGCGGACAGCGGCAATTTTCTACTGATTGCCGGTCCCTGCGTAGTTGAAGATGAAACTATGCCCCTTCTGATTGCAGAAAGGATCATGAAGATCTGCGACAATTTCCAGATCCCATTCATTTTCAAAGCCTCCTATAAAAAGGCAAACCGTTCACGCTCCGACTCTTTTTCAGGGATTGGAGACGAAGAAGCGTTGAACGTAATTGAACACGTTGGGAATTCTCTGAATATCCCGGTTCTTACCGACATTCATTCGGAGAAAGAGGCCGAGATGGCAGCCGGATTTGTTGATATCCTCCAGATTCCGGCTTTTCTTTGCAGGCAGACTGAGTTACTGCTTGCTGCAGGAAAGACAGGCAAACCAATTAACATCAAAAAGGGGCAATTTGTTTCTGCAGGTGCGATGAAGTTTGCCATGGAAAAAGTTTACCAAACAGGGAATAAGCAAGTGATGCTTACCGAGCGGGGCACCACCTTTGGGTATAACGACCTCGTTGTGGATTTTCGTAATATACCTGAGATGCAGAAATTTGATGTCCCGGTCATTGTAGATGTAACACACTCTCTTCAGCAACCCAATCAAACAAGCGGGATAACAGGAGGACGGCCAGATCTTATTTCAACTATTGCCCGGGCCGCAATTGCAGCCGGTGCCGATGGGATCTTCATTGAAACCCATCCGGATCCGGCACATGCCCGCTCCGACGGTGCAAACATGCTCAGGTTAGATTTGTTGGAGAGTATTATAGAAACCCTTGTCAGAATCAGGAAAGCATTGTAGCTACACCAGCCGTATCAGTCAATTACCAATCCTTTGATACTACCCGATGTCTCATGGAAATTCACCTTCCATTTTGATGCTGGCAGGTAAGTGACAACACCCAACTGGTTGATAACACACTGCGTTTCTTCCTGTGTACCATCGGGTTGTGTTACATTCACCCTGGCAAGTTCAGGGATCCGGTAATAAAAGCCGTGATTTTCATCCTCTTCTATCGCCCTGCTCAGGTAATTTGTCACCTGATTTGTATTCCCGACACGTTGAATGTTGATAGTTATGGCTCCTCCACCCATTTCATCCAGATCCATCACTCCCCTGTCAGACAGA
The DNA here is from genome assembly GCA_937900965.1 of uncultured Bacteroidota bacterium. GTDB lineage: Bacteria > Bacteroidota > Bacteroidia > Bacteroidales > FEN-979 > QYOJ01. The sequence goes on from CALCGJ010000089.1 coordinate 42,800, forward strand.
AACTTAAAGATCGGAATCTCTGTATTTATCTGATTGGCAAACGGGATATATTTATAATCATAGGTATAACTCTTCTGGATACTGATTCCTGTAAAGAGCTTCATATATTCCTTTTCCAGCAGTTTTAACTGGGTATCCATATATTCAAGGGTCTCCTGGTTGTAGCTTACCTCCTGGTAGCCTGTAAGCAAATTGAACCGGTTATCTTTGATCTTGGCTATAAAATCTGCTGCTTCCCTCGCCTTCTGCTCCGGCGATTTGTCAACCATCGTTCTCTTAAGAATCTGGCGCTCGAGAGTGAGGGTATCTATACTAACTTTCCGGATTATTGTATCCACCTTTTCAAAAACACTGACATCAGCATAGTACTTAAAAATTTCAGGAAAGACATCCTTCTCTGTGAGAATATTCCCATCTTCATCCTTGAAAACACGTATGACTTGTTCGGCTGGTTCCACAGCATTCGGGAGTGTACCGAGGATCAATCCGGATTCATTGAGACTCAGTAATCCTGCTTTTTCCGTTTTGGAAAGTTTCTCCCCCAATTTTACAAAGTAGTATTGCCCGGGATCAGGTTCAGCGGAAGTGGTAATATTGATACCATTGATCCTGTATTCCACAGCGTTAGCCATAACCACATTCTTAAGTCCGAGATAGCGCAACGCATACTCGGCATACGGCCCTTTGTAATATTCGATCCGATTGATGACAACTTCAATATTCACCACCGTTCGTGGCAAGGCATAAAATACTCCTTGTTTCGAATCAGGCACAGAAGATTGGTCTACATGGAAAACACTGATTTGTCCCTGTCCCAGGATGGATATAACAAGACACAGAACAATAAGAAATCCCTGACAGATTATCGAATTTTTCATGATTTCAACGTTTAAGTATATTAACGCATAAATAACAGTTCGCGGTATTTCGGAAGAGGCCATAACTCATCATCGACAAGCATTTCGAGCTTATCAACATGATAGCGGATCTGATCGAAATAGGGAAAAACCTTAACACAGTAAGCATCTGCTTTGGCCGCAACATCCTCTATTTTATTGGCTATCTTTCTCTCGTCAACCATTTTATGTACATAGGTCTTTATTTTATCAACATGCTCCGAGATTTCGGTAATTGTCTCCATCTGATTGTGTGACAGCTTGCCATACGTTTGATAATCCAGGACCTGTTTCAACCCCTTCACATTTTCGATCAACGTATTCTGGTATTTTATGGCAATTGGAATGATATGGTTTGTTGATAGATCGCCAAGTACCCGTGATTCAATCTGGACCTTTTTGGTATAATGCTCCAGCCGGATCTCATAACGGGCTTCAAGTTCCCTCTTAGTGAGCACCTGGTTCTCTTCAAAAAGTTTTTCGGTTTTCCTTGATACCAGTGCCTTGACAGCCTCAGGTGTAGTGCGAAAGTTTGACATCTTTCGTTTGACAGCTTCTTTCATCCACTCTTCTCCGTAGTTATTCCCTTCGAATCGGATGTCTTTCGATTCAATGATATAGCGCCGCAATACCTTGAAAATCGCATCATCTTTACGCACTTTCTTTTCTATCAGCCCATCCACCTCCACTTTGAACTTCTTCAATTGATCGGCCACGATCAGGTTGATCGTTATCATAGCAGGAGCGCAGCTATGGGATGAGCCAACAGCACGGAATTCAAATTTATTTCCTGTAAAGGCAAATGGCGAAGTCCTGTTTCGGTCAGTGTTATCCAGCAATATTTCGGGAATCTTGGGAAAATTCTTTAAAAGTCCCGTATCACTATCTGTATTAATCCTGATCTTTTTATCACTTTTTTCAATAATATTAAGCAATTGAGTGAGCTGTGTCCCAATGAACGCCGAAATTACAGCCGGTGGCGCTTCGTTCCCGCCAAGACGGTGATCGTTTCCGGGAGAAGCTATTATGGCTCTGATCAGGTCAGCATGTTCATGAACTGCTTTGATGGTATTTACAAGAAATGTAAGGAACCGGAGGTTGCTTTTTGGTGTTTTCCCGGGAGAAAGGAGGTTCTCCCCGGTGTTGCTCATCAACGACCAGTTGTTGTGCTTTCCGGAACCATTAACACCAGCGTATGGTTTTTCATGAAGAAGTACTGTAAAGTCATGCCGTTTAGCCACTTTATCCAGAAGGTGCATAAGGAGCTGATTATGGTCTACAGAGAGGTTGGCCTCTTCAAACACCGGCGCACATTCAAACTGATTGGGAGCTACTTCATTGTGACGGGTTTTAACGGGAACACCAAGGCGGTGCGCTTCCAACTCAAAATCCTGCATAAAGGATATTACTCTCTGAGGAATCGTACCAAAGTAATGATCTTCAAGTTGCTGGTCTTTCGCGGATGAATGACCAAACAGTGTTCTCCCTGTCAGCATCAGATCTGGTCTGGCCAGAAACAAGGCTTCGTCTACCAGGAAATACTCCTGCTCCCAACCCAGTGTAGCAATTACTTTCGAGACATCTTTATCAAAATAGTGGCAAACATCTACAGCTGCTTTGTCGATGGCATAAAGAGCTTTCAATAATGGCGTCTTAAAATCGAGAGCCTCACCGGTATAGGATACAAACACTGTTGGGATACAGAGGGTTCGATCCATGATAAAGGCAGGAGAAGTAGGATCCCAGGCGGTGTAGCCTCTTGCTTCGAATGTACTTCGGATACCACCACTTGGGAAGCTGGATGCATCAGGTTCCTGCTGAGTAAGCTCAATACCCCTGAATTTTTCAATCCCTGTACCACCCTCAACAGGGTCGATAAATGCGTCATGCTTTTCTGCTGTTGCTCCGGTGAGCGGCAGAAACCAGTGGGTGTAATGGGTCGCTCCATGGTTTATCGCCCATGATTTCATACCTGCAGCCACCTGGTCGGCAACCCTGCGATCTATCTTTATCCCTTTTTCTATTGCATTCGTTACCTGGCTGAAAGCCTCCTCAGTAAGGTATTCCCGCATGGCAATTTTATTGAAAGTAAGCTCGCCAAAATATTCTGAGGCCCGCCGGTCCGGAAAAATCACAGTTTTTCGCGTTCTGCACATGGCAGACTGTAAAGCCATAAAACGTATGTTATCCATATTTGATCGTGTTATTTATTATCAGTCGGAATGTTCCTCTATGCGAGATCCGCGATACGAGATAACCAATAATCCTGCAAATGTAATTAATCCATTTAAAATTAAGAGCTCGAAACCAAACTTATAACCAAATAATAATTCCTTTGAATAGGTACTCAGAATGTAACAGATGATTGGTGAAAGGATCGCTATCACCGGAACAAACCGGTCTTTCACACTGCGTTTCATGAATAAACCGAATGCATAGAGCCCTAACAGTGGTCCGTATGTATATCCGGCTACTGTAAATAGCTTGTCGATCACCGCCCTGTCATTTATCTCCCTGAAAAGCACTATTACCGCCAATAAAATGATGGCAAAAGCGATATGCACCATGTAGCGTATCTTCTCCTTCTGTTTTTCAGACTTCTTACCCTCTTTATTCATACCCAGAAAATCGATACTGAATGATGTTGTCAGGGAGGTTAACGCACCATCAGCACTTGGATAAGCCGCAGAAATCAATCCGATGAGAAATACAATACCGGCAACCGGGCCCAGATGTTCCAGTGCGATAATTGGAAAGAGATCATCCGACCGAACGGGCATGTCCAACCCTTTGTGACTTGCAAACAGGTACAGCGATGCTCCCAGGAAAAGAAAGAGGAAATTGACAAACATCAATACAATCGAGAAGGAGAACATATTTTTCTGGGCATCTTTCAAAGACTTGCAACTCAGGTTCTTCTGCATCATCTCCTGGTCGAGACCGGTCATTACAATAGCAATGAATGCTCCGCTCAGTATTCCCTTGAGAAAGTATCGTTTATCAGCCCACTCACTGAAGAACGCCTTTGAATAATCGCTTTCAAAAACAGCACTGGTCATCCCTCCGAAAGTCATTCCCATACTTTTTGCTATCAGATAAATGGATAGTCCCAGGGCAACGAGCATGAAGGTGGTCTGAACGGTATCGGTCCAGATGATGGTCTTGATCCCACCTTTTAAAGTATAGAGAATAATAAGAATGATGAAGATCATAGTGGTTACCCAGAAGGGAATCCCCCAGGCATCAAACACGAAAATCTGCAATACATTCACTACCAGAAACATACGAAAAGAAGCGCCAATCACTCTGGAGAGAATAAAATAGAATGCACCTGTTTTGTAAGACCAGAAACCGAAGCGGGTTTCCAGGTAAGAGTATATGGAGGTGAGGTTAAGCTTGTAGTAGAGAGGCAACAGGACCGTTGCAATAACGGCATATCCGATGAGGTATCCGAAAACAACCATCATGTATGAGAACTGGGTATCCCCTACCCACCCGGGAACTGACATGAACGTTACTCCAGATAGGGAAGCCCCAATCATCCCGTAAGCTACTACAACCCATGGCGACTCTTTATTCCCGATAAAAAAAGCCCGGTTAGTAGCACGTCGGGCCGTTATATAGGTAATAACAAATAGCAATGCTGTATAAGCCAAAAATATAGCAAGAATCAGGGATGGAGTCATTTTTCAGGTGGTGAGGTGGTGCCGTGGTGCCATGGTGCCATGGTGATTTTATGCTGTGGTGCCTTGGTGAGGGAGTTAGTAAATGTGGGAAGGTCAGGGAAGGCAAAGTCGATGAGTTTGTGGCCTTTTCTCAGGTCAGATTTGTTCTCAGATAAGAAAACAGTTTTCATCCCAAGTCGACGGCCAAAGAGCATATCTGAGAGCGAATCACCAACCATTACCGACTCGCGGAAATGGATTGACGGGAACTCTTTCCTGGCTTTCAGCCCCATCCCAACATTGGGCTTCCGTATGAAAGCTCCCACTTTTGCCAGGTGGGGAGAAAAATAAACAGCATCAATCCGACCGCCTTGTGTCTTAACATCTTCTATAAGTCTTGAATGGATATCAGTCAACTCATCCGACGTCATGATTCCTTTGCCAATTCCCTGCTGATTGCTAACCACAATAATCGGGTTGAAAATTCCAGACAGAATTTTCAGTGAATCCAATACCCCCGGCAACCAGGCAAACTCATCCCAATGTGTCACGTACCCATCAACAATTCTCCGGTTAAGCACACCATCACGATCCAGGAACAACGACCATTTGGCCTCAATCATCAAATCGTTTAAATTCATCCTGTGCCTGTTTATATGTTTCTGGGATCCCTATATCAAGAAAATATCCATCGGAAGGGAATCCGAACATTCTGGAGGTTGTATAATCCCGTTCAAAACAATCCTTTTCTATTGAGAATTTTCCCCGGAACTCCGGGTACAGTAAAAACAACTTTTCGATTATATAGACTCCGCCGTTGATATACCCATGTCCCGCATCATTCTGTTTCTCCTTAAATCCATCAATCCGGCAACTTTTGTCCATGGTTACTCGTCCATACCGTCCTGTCTCCTGCAGTTCTCTCAAGGCAATTGTGATCTCCGCCTCCTTTTGCATGTGAGCCTCCATCATGTTATTCAAATCAACGCGAAAGAGACTGTCGCCGTTCATAGCAAAGGTCCGCATGCCGTCAACTTTCCACATCGCCATCCTGATTCCTCCACCTGTTCCCATTGGCACCTCTTCTATTGCATAATCAATCCGCACATCACGGTATGCCGATCCGAAGTGATTTATGATCGTATCCCTTTTATAACCAACAGACAGAACAACATGTGTGATGCCACTTGTTTTGAGAAAATCCAGCAGATATTCCATAAATGGCCTTCCATTAACCAGCGCCATCGATTTCGGCAGGTCGTTCAGCACCTCCTGAAGCCGTGTTCCAAATCCTCCGGCAAGTATAATTGCTTCCATAGTGATCAGTTGGCAGTGGGCAGTGGGCAGTTAGCAGTTGGCAGTGGGCAGTTGGCAGTTGGCAGTGGGCAGTTGGCAGTTGGCAGTTGGCAGTGGGCAGTGAGCAGTTGGCAGTTAGTAGTTTCAGGTTGATTT